>JAAWLQ010000376.1 GCA_022797995.1 Lachnospiraceae bacterium | reverse complement strand
ATATACGGCTATTGTCTTATTAACTGAGTTGCGGTTATCGTAGAATCGGCTGCAGAATTTAAGGACATTGCGGTTCCATATCGTCGTATTGGACAGGGAGATAAAGAGAGATTAAAGGCTTTGTTCGAAAGTGGAAAGCCGGTGGAATGTATTGTTAATCTGGTAAATGAGCTGACAATCTGTAAAGATTATAAAGACGAGCAGATATGCCAATTTGAGAAAATTCGAAAAGTGTTGATGGAGAGAAGAGCCAGTGGGGTAGAAAGCCAGAGAGAAATCTCAAGTTCGAGGACATTTGACAAAAATAAGTAAAAAGTTTCGCGACATTAACTGGACGGGGAACTGTTTCAGCAAGAAGAACTGGCGGGGGAACTGGAAAAAGAGGGGTGAGTTGCAGACTGTGAAAAAAGGCGGGACAGGGCGGAAAGGAGTTCTGTTTCCGTGTATCACAGACTTCTTTTTTATTGGTGTGTGGCTTTGGAGCAGAAGGACAGATATGAGGAGAGGTGTCTGGAAAGCAGCTGATGGAAGGAATGGAAAGAGCAGAATGAGTTTGGAATTTAACAGGAGAAAACTATGAATTTACTGGAACAATGTCAGATATGGCACGAGAACGAGGAACACGGGAAAATTATTGACACTTTGGAGGCAATTCCGGAGGAGGAGCGGGGACAGGAACTGGATCTGGAACTGGCCCGCGCCTACAACAATCTGGCCGATCCGGAAGAGGAGGAGGGCAGGAGAATGCTCCGGCGGGCTGTGGGCCTGATGAAGCATTATGAGGAAGAGCTTCGTGACGACTATTCCTGGAATTTCCGTATGGGCTATGCTTATTATCTCCTGGATCAGGAAGGAACTGCTTTGAACTATTTTGGAAGGGCATTGGAACTTCACCCCGGTGATAATCCCCTGATCAATACCAGAAGCGAAATCGAAGATTTGATTCAGGAATGCCGGGACAGACTTTCCCTTCCACGCTTCACGGAAAATTTCCGGGAACGGACCGCGAAAACCTGGGAAGCCTTTGCCGGGAAGGAGGCGGACTTGCGCCGTCTGATGGATGAGGACAAAAAGCATGAACGCGGCGACGAACTGGTGGCTGTGTGCAATGAAATCCTGCAGCTTGCCTTTGAGGATGTGTCCTTTGAGATGGGATTCAATGGAGAAAAGCATGAACTGATTCTGACTCCCGAGGGAGACCGGATGAAGCTTTTTCAGCTGGTCTATTTCCGCAATCATGCGCCCGCCGGAGTTTTGGAGCATTGGAATATTCTGGTGGGACGGCAGCCCGCGGAGAATATAGGACTGCGCTTTGGCGACTGGGAGATTTCCGGCGATGATATGCGGATCTGGATAGAACGGCAGGGAGAAGAGGGTGTGGGCCTGAACGCATATTGTGAGAAGCTTCACAATGCTCCAGGCGTGGATGAGAACCAGATGTGGTGGATGCTGGTCACGCTTGTTGACCAGATTCTGGGAGAGATTCCCCATATGCGTTATGTTGATTCTTTCGAAGTGTTGGACAGGCCCGGGGAGGAACCTTCCGTTTTGCTCTCAGAGCTTCCTCAAAAGCTGAGGGGGATGGGCCTGAACCTTTCCATAGGCCCGGAGGAGCTGCTGGCTCTTTACAACGGCTATCACATGGAACCCGATAATGACCCGGATGCCGACTGGCGGATGGATGTAATCGCCGGTTCCACCTGCTGCGTGCCCATTCTGAACGAGTATCTGAACGGGGAGAAGGGCTATATGGACGCTCTCCATGGAGACGGAGCCGTGGCAGGGTTTCTCTGCTACCCGGTGGACGGCTTTACAGGCGAAAACCGCAGCCAGCAGATTTTCGATTTCCGGGACAGTCTGGAGGCGGTGCTGGAACAGCAGGCAGGGGCGGATGCCATGACTTTCATCGGTGGGGCCACCGGAATCTACTATGGCTATGTGGATTTCATTGCCTGGGATCTGCCAACCGTTCTGACGGCGGCCAGAGTTTTCTTCGAGGAAAGTACATTGCCCTGGGCAGGCTTTCATACCTTCCGCCGGGATGCCATGTCTGTGACTTTGGTGAACAGGGAGGACAAGACAGGGGAGGGATGACCGGACTATACGGCCATCCCTCCCGGAAGAAAATCAAACTAATATTTTTCAAAAAATAGTACAGGTACTATTGACAAATTAGAATGGTACCTGTATTATATTGAATAAACAAAGGTACAAGTACCGGTACAAAAGTGAAAGGAGCATGATATGGATGATATGTATACAGCTATTTATGAAAAGCTCTCTACGCTGCAATGGCTCATGAAACGCCGACAGATGTTCAGTCAGGCGCAGTCAGGACCATTTGCCGATCCGACCAGAGGGCAGGGGAGAATCCTTGCCATGCTGAAAATCCAGCCGGAAATTAAGACAAGGGAGCTGGCGTATCTGCTGGGCATTCGGCAGCAATCGCTGAACGAGCTGTTAAATAAGCTGGAAAAAAGCGGTCATGTGGAACGTAAGCCCTCTGAAAAGGACAAACGGGTCATGGTTGTTCATCTGACGGAAAAAGGAAAAAAGATTCAGCAGCCTGAAACAGATTATCAGGAAATTCTGGACTGCCTGTCACCGGAGGAATTGCAGCAGTTTGGGGAATATTTAGACAGGATTATTGCAGCCTTTGGAATACAGGAGGCTGATGACAGAGAGGAGGATGCTATAACAGACTGGATGGAGCAGGCAAGAGAGCGTATGGGCGGGGAACAGTTTGAACAGCTGATGTCTATGCGGGAGCGGGCGTTCGGCTCTTTTGGGAGAGGGAGGTGTCTGGCGGGCATACCGGGAGCGGAACGCTTTTCACCGGATTACGATGGTCCTGTTCCATACAGGGGCGGATTTGGCGCATTTGGCGGCAGGTCGGACAAGTAAATAACTTAAAGGCACTATAGAATCTATAGCGATAAGTCCTATGGGAATAAAATCCATAGGGCTTCTTTTTTTGAAGAGTCCGGCTAAGAAATGTCAAGTGTTTCCTTGAAATATTTTCTGCTGGACGGTAAAGTAGCAAAGGCGCACGAGAGGAACTTTCATGAGTGCCCTTTCGAATGAAAGTTTCTCTCCTGAGAGTGCGCCGAAGTGACTTTACCCTTTAGAGCCATCGCGCAGCGATTTTAATAGGAGGAAAAGCAATGAATCCAATCATTGAAGTAGAACATTTTTCAAAGGCATATGGAGATTTTAAGGCGGTAGACGATATTTCGTTTACGGTAGACGAGGGGTCAATCTTTGCGTTTCTCGGACCCAATGGCGCAGGTAAGAGTACCACAATCAATACCTTGTGCACAATCCTGGATAAAACGGAAGGGAGTATCCGGATTAACGGGCATGATGTTTCCAAAGAAAAGGGGGCGGTCAGAAAAGATATCGGCATTGTATTTCAGGATTCCACACTGGATGTCAAAATGACAGTGGAGGAAAATCTGAAATATCATTGCAGCTTTTACAAGGTTCCCAAAAAGGAGGTTACGGAGCGTATCCGTTTCGCCCTTGACCTGGTGGAGCTTACAGATTGGAAAAAGGCGGTTGTGGGCAGTCTCTCCGGCGGGATGAAACGCCGTGTGGAGATTGCGAGAGGGCTTGTCCATTTTCCCAGGGTTTTGTTTTTAGACGAGCCCACAACCGGGCTTGACCCGCAGACAAGAGCAAATGTATGGGAATATATCAAGAAAATGCAAAAACAGAAAAACATGACGATTTTTTTGACCACCCATTATATGGATGAAGCGGAAGGCTGCTCTAAAGTCGTGATTATGGATCATGGGAAGATTGTCGCTCATGACACGCCGGAGAACTTGAAACACCAGTACACCGGAACCGAGGTGGATGTAAGCTGTGCGCATACGGAAACCCTGGAAAATATGCTGAAGGAGCAGAAGATTCCTTATGAGAAAGCAGAAAACAGGATTGTATTCCATACAAAGAAAGCGCCTGACGCGCTTGCTATTCTGTCAGAGTGCAGAGATACGATTCTTGATTTTGAGGCAAAAAACGGAACACTGAACGAGGTATTCCTCGCAATCACAGGAAAGGAGATCAGGCAGTCATGAATCCGGTTACAGCAATTATACAGAGGAATTTGTTAAACTATACACGAAACAGGGGGAGGATGATCGGGAGCATCGTGATGTCCATGTTCATGCTGGTGATGTTTTCCTTTATGATGAAATCTTCCATGAGCGGCTTTGGCGAACCCATGAATTATCTGATTGCCGGCGTCATTATTATGACCGTTTTTCAGACGGGTATCAACAATTCGTCGGACATCCTGTCGGATATTTCGGACGGATATATGAAAGAGGTTATGGTTGCGCC
>JAAWLQ010000375.1 GCA_022797995.1 Lachnospiraceae bacterium | reverse complement strand
ATATGAGTCACCTGATTATTTTCGTGCGGGAATAGCAATCGAAAAGTCCATGAAATCGGCAAAGATAACGCTCATGCATCTTGTGTTTGACGATTTGAAAAAAGAGATGGAGAAAATCACGTCAAAGTATGGGTTAGTGCCTGAAAAAGAATTTCATTACTTTACATACGAAGAAAAATGCAATGAAAAATTTTATGACGGAAATGCATCGACTTGTCCGGGATTAAATTATATCGTAAAAAAGGCAAAGTTACGCCCCCAAAATATCCAAATGTGGTTTCGTATTGAGGTGCAGGATAATCTTTACGCAGGAATTGCATTATTTGATACAAAAAATGGTTATGAGGTAGATGAAATAACGGAACAGATGATTAGGCAGATTGCACAATACATGAACGAAGATGCTGTTACTCCTGCAGGCTGGTGGGTTTCATGGTGTTATCCAAACGGGAAAATTCAAGATGGATATTATGATGATGTACCGGATTTTAAGCATATGAATCCTTGTGCAGTAAGCCTTGTTGATAAACAAAACAGAATGGAATTTGTAAAAAGCGCTGTGAAAAATTTTGAAGAACATATTTTAAAACATTTGAAGAACCTTTAATATTCTAAAAGCAGTATGTTTTTAGCGGAAAAACAGAGGGGAAGTATAAAATATAATTTTCCCCCTCTGTAATTCTTAGAAACAGTTATCTCGTTCTTCTGTCTTTTCTTTGAATGGTTGATTCTGATTGCCAATCTGCATTTTCCCTTTGATAATTCTGTAACCGTCTGTGTACACTTTCTTTTTCCTGTTTTTGTGCATTTTCTCCGTAAAGTTCTTCCCATTTATCGGCTTTAGTCTGATATTCGGCATTGGCAGATTTGGCAGTGGCAAAATCTTTATAGAAATCATGCACCGTTTTGAATCCATACCGCTTTGCAATCCCCGACAAGCCGATTTTCAAGAAGTCTATTTCCTCATTTTTACGGTCTATTTTGCTCTGCAACTCCCCTTTCTTGGTAAGTCTTGCAAGTCCTTTCAGGCTATCACGTTCCAACTCCAAAGCGTTGCGTTCCCTCTCTGCGTCAAATATGATGCCGTTCTGTTTGTTCAGTTCCTGACAAATCTTTGACAGCTTGGGATATGCCGTTGCTTCAGCGGACATAACAGGTTTCGGCGGTATCTGCGGCATTTTGTTTTCTGCTGTCTGTGCTTTGGATTCCGTTTCTCGATTCGACGTTAGCGCATTGTTTGGCTGTTCTCTGCCAATGTCTTTTTCCTGCTGTGATAAAGGCGGCTGTACCGTTTCCGTATCAAAGAGCCTTGCTGACAATTCCCTTGCCTTTTGCAGTACCTTTGAAACCACTAATGCCAGTGCCGCAACAGCAGTCATAATAATACTTCCCATACGTTCTGGTTTGTTTCCAAACAGATTGAGCGATTCCCTGATACGGTCAGTGATATATTCCTTTTTTGTCTGTTGTATCTCCGTCTCCGCCACGCCGCTTACAATCGCTCTGTCAACTTCACGATTCCAGCGCATACGCATTTCGTTATCCGTCTTTATCTGTTCCGCTTTGGGGTTGTTCTTTCCTATCTTCTTGGTGGCAAAATATAAACCGCCGCTGTCAAATACATGGATTTTCTCTTTGTCATCTTTTACAAGAAGATTGATAAGGTCTGTGTAAAAATGCTTTACCTCATCTACAAAATTTTCCTGCTTAAACAGTTTGTTCTTGGCTGTAAAAATATTGCGTTCATATACTTCGCCTTTTTTCACAGTCTTACAGCCTTTGCGAATTTCGCCGTTTATGTCAAGTATCTCTTTCTTGGTTCGGACGTGTCTCCCCTGTTCGTCATAGAACATATTCCTTGCCGCTGTTTTCTCTATGGGTTCGGGTAACAGTTCCCGTTCCGAAAAAATAAGATGGATATGATAATTCGTCTTTCGTTTGTTATGATGCAGTGCTGATACACACTCCATACCATACTTTTCTTTGAAACTGTCTGTAAAAAGCTGCAACAGCTTGTCCGGCTCATAGAGGTTTGGGAATGATTCGGGCAGGGCTATGATAAATTCCCTCGCCTCTATACATTTTCCCTCTGTACCGCTTTTTAGAAATTCCTGCTGATTGCATTTTGCAAGCTCCGTCCAGTAGCGGCGGTCAGCCGTTTCATAGACCGCATACAGATTTTCCTGCTTTGCGTGACTGGATATATAAGTGATCCTACCCCTGACATCAGGCAGCTTGCTCATGCGGATAAATGAATGTCTTTGTATTGTGCTTTGTCCTCCCTCCTGCAAATAGCAACGGAACGGGGAAAGCAGCGGTGTCGGCATGACAATCTGTGAATGGGCGGCATAGGCGGCACGTTTGCGAACATATCCGCCTTATGGCGGAACAAGTCACGCTAGCGTGACTTTGCCCCCTGCAAGGGCGAAATTCCCATTGCATAAACGCAGTTTGTGCAATGGGTGTATTTCGCTCTCAAACGCCGAGGGCTTTAAAAGAAGGGAATATCCCCCTGAAACTGTTCGGATTATGCTGGTAAAATCAGCCACCATGACAGTAAAAAATACTATCATTATGCCCAAAATGATGTCGCTATGATAGCAAAAAGTGCAACCATGATAGTAGAACATTCCATCTAAAATGTTAGTTGACTTTTTGAAACCATCTTACATCACATTGAAAATGCCTCCCGAAACATCCGTTGACTTTTTCAACTGAAAATACAAACATCAGTTAATTTTTTAAGTTGATTTTCCAAAATGAACATATTTTTTCAACACACTTGTTCCGCTTTCCCCAAATTTCCGCTTGTACCCGAAGGAAGCACATGATATAATCTATTTGCGTGTAGGTATATCATGGCTTCGGTCTGATACATACCATTGGGCGGTTTCGTTAGAAGCCGCCTTTTATACTGCTGATTTTCTTGTGACAGCTTTGACGCTGCTTTTATCCCGCAGGTTTTTCCCCTCGTTCACTTCCATGAACTTCTCCAATATATCGCTTTTGATAAGTACTTTTCTCCCGACTTTGAGGACGGGCAGTTTTTCCCACTCTACAAGATTCCGCAGGGTGTTTCTTCCGATGCCTGTATAGTCGGCAGCTTCTTCAATGGACAGTGCGATTTTCATTTCGGTCATTGGCTCACCTCTTTTCTTATTGCATAACGCAATTTTATCATATGTTAACTATAACGCTTTTATAATCCCCTGTCAAGCATTATGAGAATTTAATAATTATTTTTAAGTTGCATATTGCATTATTGCGTTTCCTGTGGTATAGTATGGACATACCGACAAAGGAGGCGTATCAGCATGAAAGATAAAGAGTTGCGCAAGTTAATCGGTAGTAGGGCGAAACAGCGGAGGGTTGAGCTGGGACTGAACCAGCCTTATGTCGCAGAGAAGATGGGGGTAGCCACTTCCACAATCGTGCGTTATGAGGCGGGGACAATCGACAACACAAAGAAGCTGGTCTTGGAAGGTCTGTCAGAAACACTCCATGTATCCGTGGAGTGGCTGAAAGGGGAAACAGAGGAATACCAAACGGACATTACGGATAAAAGGGAATTATTCATTCGTGATATGATGTCCTCTATTCTCTCAAAGCTGCCTTTTGATATGGAACAGGCAGAGTCAGACTTTACAAAGGATTTACTGCTACTGATGTTGAGGGAGTATGAATTGTTCGTAGATTCTTTTCAGTTTGCCTGTAAGAATTTCAAGAACAATGCGGAAAATGCCGCACTCGCCCAGACAATGGGGTTTGAATCAAATAAGGAATATAACGAGATTATGTTCCTTCGGGAAATCACCCACACCGTAAATATGTTTAATGATATGGGCGATATTGTGAGGCTCTATTCCAAAAATCCTGAAACAGCCACTATAAGGCTTGCAAATCTTCTTTCTATGGTATCGGGGGAAGAATCCGAATCGGTATAGATTGGCAGCCGGAGTTATGATATACTTACACGCAGAAAGCATTTCATCAGTTCCGATTGCCCCTACGCAACGAAGTTGCGTTTGCGAAAGGAGAACAGATTATTATGGCAAAAGGTTCTGTAAGGAAAAAAGGAAAGAAATGGTACTACCGCTTCTATGTGGAGGACGCAAGCGGCAACTTGGTACAGAAAGAGTTTACGGGAACGGAAAGCAAGAGCGAGACGGAAAAGCTGTTAAGGCAGGCAATGGAGGATTACGAGGAAAAGAAATTCATTGCAAAGGCTGACAACATCACACTTGGGGAGCTGCTTGACACATGGGCGGAGGAAGAATTAAAGGTTGGCACTCTCAGCAATGGTACGGTTGAGAATTATCTCGGTGCTATCCGCTGCATTAAGAAACATC
>JAAWLQ010000374.1 GCA_022797995.1 Lachnospiraceae bacterium | reverse complement strand
CAGACAGAGATGCAGGCCGCAGGAGTATTCCCGGAAGTGTGGCCTTTGTCCCTTCGATGGCGGGGTTGCTCCTGGCCGGAGAAGTGATAAAAGATTTGTGCGCGGATTTGTGTGGATAATCCCCGGTTGCAATATGGATTTTTTTATGGTAATATCGTAACAGTTCAGCAGACAGGCGGCTGAACTGTCGCAGAGTATCATTGCGGCTAAAAAGAAGAAGCAGAAAAGGTCCTGTATCCCAGCGCCTTTTCTGAAAGGAAGGAACATATGGCACAATTGTGGGGCGGAAGATTTACCGGTGAAACGGACCGGATGGCCTATGAGTTCAATGCTTCCATAGGATTTGACAAGCGCCTTTTCCATCAGGATATCCAGGGCAGCATTGCCCATGTGACCATGCTGGCCAGGCAGGGAATCCTCACAGAGGAAGAGAAGGACAGCATTCTCCGTGGACTTGCGGATATCCGGGAAGCGGTGGATAACGGCGGCATGGAAATCGACGAGAGCTGCGAAGACATTCACAGCTTTGTGGAGGCGGCTTTGATTCAGCGTATCGGAGAGGCCGGGAAGAAAATGCACACCGGAAGGAGCCGCAACGATCAGGTGGCTCTGGATATGAGGCTCTACACAAGAGAGCAGGTGAAAGAGACAGATGCTCTGTTAAAGGAGCTTCTGCAAGTCATTCTGACAGTCATGGAAGAGAATGTGGAGACCTATATGCCGGGATTCACCCATCTGCAGAAGGCGCAGCCCACCACTCTGGCTCATCATTACGGCGCTTATTTTGAAATGTTTAAGCGTGACAGACAGCGCATGGAGGATATTTACAGGCGAATGAATTATTGTCCGTTGGGGGCCGGTGCTCTGGCAGGTACCACCTATCCGCTGGACAGGGAGTATACGGCTTCTCTGATGGAGTTTGCGGGACCTACGCTGAACAGCATGGATTCCGTTTCCGACAGAGATTATCTGATTGAATATCTGGCGGCGTTGTCCACCATCATGATGCATCTGAGCCGGTTTTGTGAGGAAATCATTATCTGGAATTCCAATGAATATCAGTTTGTGGAGATAGACGACGCCTATTCCACGGGAAGCAGCATCATGCCCCAGAAGAAGAATCCGGATATCGCGGAGCTGGTGCGCGGGAAGACAGGACGGGTGTACGGCGCGCTGACAGCGCTGCTTACCACCATGAAGGGAATCCCGCTGGCATATAATAAAGATATGCAGGAGGATAAGGAGCTGTCCTTCGACGCCATGGACACGGTGAGAGACTGCCTGACTTTATTCACAGGCATGCTGGGAACCATGAAGTTCAGAAAGGAACGCATGGCCGCCAGCGCCATGAACGGCTTCACAAATGCCACCGACGCGGCGGACTATCTGGTGGGAAAGGGAGTTCCTTTCCGGGATGCCCATGGAATCATCGGCCGGCTGGTGTTGTATTGTGTGGAGAAGGGTACCTCCATCGACAGACTTTCTCTGGAAGAGCTGCAGACAATCAGCGATAAATTCGAGGAAGATATCTATGACGCGGTATCCCTGAAAACCTGCGTGGAAAAGAGATTGACCCTGGGAGCCCCGGGCCCGGAAGTCATGAGAAAAGTAATCGCAGAACATAAAAAATATCTTATGGATGCGGAATTCAAATAAGGAGATGTGAATATGAGCGAAAGATTAAAAGTTGGTATTTTAGGCGGAACAGGTATGGTAGGTCAGAGATTTATCTCTCTGCTGGAGAATCATCCCTGGTTCGAGGTGACCACCATTGCGGCCAGCCCCCGTTCCGCAGGAAAGACTTACGAAGAGGCGGTAGACGGCAGATGGAAGATGGACACGCCAATGCCGGAGGCGGTAAAGAATCTGAAGGTGATGAATGTCAACGAGGTGGAAGCGGTAGCATCTCAGGTTGATTTTGTGTTCAGCGCCGTTGATATGACGAAGGAGGAAATCAAAAAGATTGAGGAAGACTATGCCAGAACGGAGACTCCTGTGGTTTCCAACAACAGCGCCCACAGATGGACGCCGGATGTTCCGATGGTGGTGCCGGAAATCAATCCGGAGCATATGCAGGTTATCGATTTTCAGAGGAAGCGTCTGGGAACCACTAAGGGCTTTGTAGCGGTAAAGCCAAACTGTTCCATTCAAAGCTATGCGCCTGTGCTCACCGCATGGATGGAGTTTGAGCCAAAGGAAGTGGTGGCCACTACTTATCAGGCGATTTCCGGAGCAGGGAAGACTTTTCAGGACTGGCCGGAGATGGTGGGAAATATCATTCCCTATATCGGCGGGGAAGAGGAGAAAAGCGAGAAAGAGCCTCTGCGCATCTGGGGAAAGATTGAGGGCGGCGTCATTGTTCCGGCTGCCGGTCCTGTCATCACCTGTCAGTGTATCAGGGTACCTGTTCTGAACGGTCATACGGCCGCCGTGTTCGTCAGGTTTCAGAAGAAGCCTTCCAAAGAGCAGTTGATTGAAAAGCTCAGAGCTTTCAGCGGAGAACCTCAGCGTTTGAACCTGCCCAGCGCGCCGAAGCAGTTCATCCAGTATTTGGAGGAGGACAACAGGCCTCAGGTCGCCCTGGATGTAAACTATGAAAACGGTATGGGCATCAGTGTTGGACGTCTGCGGGAGGATACGGTATACGATTATAAATTTGTGGGGCTGTCCCACAATACCGTGAGAGGCGCCGCAGGCGGAGCGGTTCTGTGTGCGGAACTTTTAAAGGCGCAGGGATATATTACTAAAAAGTAACTAAAAAGCATTTTGACGAATGCGCATTTTTGATGCGGCAGCTCAGGAAATTGAGAATCGGAAAAACGCTTGATCAGCATTATAAAAATCCGGTATGGGAGTCAGTGTGGGTAAAAGTTTATTTATTGCGGAAAAACCAAGCGTGGCCAGAGAATTTGCCAATGCGCTGAAAGTGAATACAGCTTCCAGAGACGGCTATCTGGAATCGGACAATGTCATCATTACCTGGTGCGTAGGGCATCTGGTCACCATGAGCTATCCGGACGCTTATGACGAGAGGTATAAGCGCTGGAGCTTTGACACCATTCCTTTTTTGCCGGAAGAATTTAAATACGAAGTCATTGACAGCTCCAAAAAGCAATATACTATTGTAAGCTCTCTGATGAAACGTCCCGATGTGACCACCATCTATGTGTGCACGGACTCGGGAAGGGAAGGGGAATACATATACCGGCTGGTGGAACAGATGTCCGGTGTCAGGGGGAAGGATCGCCGCCGTGTGTGGATTGATTCCCAGACGGAAGAGGAAATTCTCCGGGGAATCCGGGAAGCCAAAGACCTGAAGGAGTACGATCATCTCAGCGACGCCGCCTATCTGCGGGCGAAGGAAGATTATCTCATGGGAATTAACTTTTCCCGTGTGCTTACCTTGAAGTACGGAACAACGGTAAAGGATTACCTGAAACGGGACCGCGCCGTGATTTCCGTTGGGCGTGTCATGACCTGTGTCCTGGGGATTATTGTGAACAGGGAGCGGGAAATCCGCTCCTTTGTTAAGACGCCTTTTTACAGAGTGCTGGGGAATTTCCGCCTGCAGGACAAGGCGTTCCCGGGAGAGTGGCGTGCGGTGGAGGGCTCTCCCTGGTATGCTTCTCCAAAGCTCTATAAGGAGAACGGTTTCAAGGCAAAGGAAGACGCGGAAAGGCTGGTGGCGCATCTGCAGGAAGAGCCTGTGGGCGACATCCTGCTGGACAGTATCTCAAGAAAGAAGGAGAATAAGAATCCGCCCCTTCTGTACAATCTGGCGGAGCTGCAGAACGAATGCTCGAAGCTTTTTAAAATCAGTCCGGATGAGACCCTGCGGATTGTGCAGGAGCTGTACGAGAAAAAGCTGGTTACCTATCCCAGAACAGATGCCAGAGTATTGTCCACGGCGGTGGCAAAGGAAATTCACAAGAATCTTGGGGGACTGCGGGGCTATCAGCCGGCGGCCCCATATGCAGCGGAAATACTGAGCAAGGGAAGCCACAAAGGGATTGCCAAAACCAGATATGTGAACGATAAACAGATCACCGACCATTATGCCATCATTCCCACCGGACAGGGGTTGAATGCTCTGAACGGGCTTGCGCCTCTTTCCGCAAAGGTATACGAAGTGATCGTGCGGAGATTTTTAAGTATCTTCTATCCGCCGGCAGTTTACCGGAAATATGCCTTGTGCATCAAAGTGAAGGAAGAGAAATTTTTTGCCAGCTTTAAGGTCCTTGCGGAAGAAGGGTATCTGAAGGTCATGGCGAAGAAGAACGGGGAGCCGGCCGAAAAGGACAAAGAGGCCGGGAACGCAAATTTACAGGGAGAGAGCAAAAAAGAAGCCGGCGAAAA
>JAAWLQ010000373.1 GCA_022797995.1 Lachnospiraceae bacterium | reverse complement strand
TGGGTGGAAGCGTAGACTGCGATGGGGAGGGATACCGCATACTGGAAGATCATGATGATGGCGGTCACAAGGATTGTCAGTCCCAGACGGTCGTCTACTACATCCCAGACATCTTTGCCGTAGGCAAAGGAATATTTCCAGTTATGATGAGAGCCGTATAAGCGGTAGTAGGAGGAATCCGTAGGAGTCCAGATAATATCCTTGATCCATTTGATGTACTGTTCATGAACGGGCAGATCCAGTCCATAATCCGCGCGGAGCTGCGCGGCATAGTCCGCGTCCACAATTTCGCCCTCTGTGGCCAGAGCGGCAATATGAGCGGAAACATAGTCTCCGGGCGGAAGCTGAATAACGAAGAAAACCAGAACGGAAATTAAAAGCAGGGTGGGAATAAACATCAGAATGCGTTTTACAATGTACTGAACGAGATCTTTTTTGAAGAAATCGCTTACGGATTCCCACAGGGTTTTCTTCGGGAGGTCTTCATGCATGCTTTTTGATTTGTACGCATTTTCTTCCATGAGAAATTCCCTTTCTGAAATGTGATTATGGGTACAGGATTCGCAAAGCGGTTCCTGCGCTGTGTTAAAAAACGGAGGCGGGGAACCGGGTTCCCCGCCTCCGGAAGTCAGCTCTGACTTTCGCAAAGCGCTGCGAAGAGTCGCTTTTTCAATAAATTTTATTCGGTCTTGAACAGCGTCCAGTAGTGAACGATGTTCTGATACTGATACAGGTCGTCGGATACCAGAAGATCCGGGAAGTTATGAATCTTGGAGCTTACAATATTGTAATCGCCGCCTGCCTTCAGATAGGCAATGGTCCAGAGATTTTCCTTGTGGAGGTCATAGATCTCCAGGGTGTAGTTGTCTCTCTCAGCGGAATCAGGAGTAGCCTTCCATTTCTCATAGATCTCCACCAGCTTGGCCATATCGCCTTCCGGCTTCACGCCCTGGGCGCCGTTTGTGTCATAGTAGGTACCGTATTCGCCGTACCACTCGGCAGACTGGGCGATGGGAACGAAGGGCTGTACTCTGGACTTCAGCGAAACGCCGCCGATAGCGGTGTGAGGTCCGAGAACCGCGTACCAGTCATTGTTGTCGATCTCCTGATCGAAAGCGGACACATCGTAATCCTTTGTGGCACACTTAATTCCAGCCGCCTTGAAATACTGCTCCAGAACCGGATATACAGAGTCGCCCATACCCAGATCCGTATAGGTGTAAATGGTCAGTACGAAGTCGGAACCGTCGGCGAAATCATAGCAGCCGTCGCTGCCCATTACAAGGCCGCACTCCTCCAGGAGCTTCTTTGCGCCGTCCACATCGTATTCCGTCCATTTGTTGACCCATTCCTCGTCATAACCGAAGTTACCTTCCTGAGGAGCACACTGCCCGGGCTCCAGGAAGCCCTCTGTGAGAAGACCGGAAACCTGATTGCGGTCTACGCAGATGGACATAGCCTGACGGAATCTGGAATCTGCGAACAGGGTGGCATAGTTTGCATCCTTGCAGGTATAGTTGAAGGTCAGCAGATAGGAACCCCAGTTGGTGCTGGCCAGGGTGCGCAGGTACGCCTTGTCGCCCAGGTCTGCCAACAGGGAAGCGATATCTTCCATGGGCACGGAACCGAGAATGTCAAGCTCGCCGGAACGGAACATCAGCTGATCCTGGCCGTCCTCGGAGGTGGTATTGAAATGAATCTCTTCACAGTAAGGAAGCTGCTGGCCCTGAGCGTCCACCTTCCAGAAGTAGGGGTTGCGCTCCATGATGCACAGCTGTGCGTCCTTGGAGTTGTTGCCTTCCTTTGTGGACAACACATAGGAGTTCAGAGTGGGGAGGCCATCCTCGTTCCAGAAGTAGTAGGCTACCTGCTTGCCCAGATCCTTGACTGTGGCCGCATCGATTCCCTTTGCCTGGGCGTTCTTCAGGACTGTCTCATCGTCCAGACCTGTCTTCGCATAGTAGGGATTCTCCACATAGGGGAATTCTTCGGTATCCGGAATCAGATCGCTCAGATAATGCTCGGGAGCCCAGCACCACTTGAAGTCGCCGTTTTCGATAAAGTCCGCCGGGAACTTGGGATTCACAAAGGTCCAGGTGACGGTGTAATCGTTGACTTTCTCCAGCTTTGCCCACGCGTCTTCGCCGTCGACGGTCTCTTTCAGAGCGGCCCAGCTCTTCTTGGTATCATAGTTGTTCAGATGGCACATGTAATACCAGAAGGTGATATCGTCGGCATTGAAATCCTCGCCGTCGGACCACTTCATGCCCTCTCTGAGGTTGAAAGTCCATACGGTGTAGTCTTCATTGTGCTCGTAGCTCTTGATGACGTTGGGATAGTAGGTGCCGTCCGAATTGAAACGAATGATACCTTCCAGCACAGGTCTGGACAGGCCCCAGCCGCCGCCTGCGCCGCCGAGATTGATCACGCCGCCGTATGTACCGATTTCCAGGGGGTTGCCGAGTGCGTCAGTGGTATCCACAAACACGTCGTTCTCCCCAGGAATACGCTCTTCCAACGCGGGCAGGGTTCCTGCGCTTACCAGATCGGCAAGAGCGGGGGACTCGCTGAACGCGGACGCCTCAGCCGGGGGGGCGGATTCTTCCTGTGTGGAAGATTCCTGGGTGGATTCCTGAGCCGATGACTGCTGGGTACTTTCCGACGAATCACTGGGCGTGCTGCCAGAATCGCCTGAGCCACCGCATGCGGCCAGAGACAGGGTCATTGTGCCTGCTAAAAGCAGAGCAATGAGTCTTTTTTTCATAAAACATCCTCCTTCATTATTTTGAACGCTGACTCGATCAGCGCTTTCTGTAATCAGTATAACCACAGCCTGCAAAATCCTGCCACGCATCTATTGCTTTTTTTATATACATATTGCAAATATTGCTTTTTTATTATATAATTTATTTGTGATTTGCACAATATATACAAAAATAGCCAAACTGTTTTGTACAATATTACTATTTTTTCGCCTGTTTGATGCAATACAGGTGGCTATACAGTTCCAGCGAAAGCAAGACAGGCAAGATGAAGGAGAAACAGATATGCTGATTGACAATACCATACTTTATGAAGACAAATACATGATTGAAATTAACAGACAGGGGGCTCCCTTTTTCTATTTCTTTGACTGGGACGAGCGTTCCTATACCATCAATATGGAATTCCAGCATTTTCATCAGTTTTATGAGCTGTGTATTTTTCTGGATGAACAGGCGGGACATCTGATCAACGGGGCGTGGCATGATCTGCGCTGCTGTGATATTGTGGCGATCCGGCCCTCCCTGCTGCACAAGACAGCCTATCCGGAAGGGGCGCCCAACAAGCGCCTCATCATCAATTTTGCCATTCCGACTCTGCCGGCCGGACTGGAATCCTATATGAAAAGTATCTACAGTATCTTTGACGGGGAGGTTCCCATTTATCGTTTTGAGGGACGTTATAAAAAGGCTGTCTTCGAAAAGCTGAACGATATTTATTATCTCTCCCAGACTCCCAACGAACTGTCCAATCTGGCTATTCATCATAAATTTGTGGAATTTTTGAGCCTGATCTATCTGTACCGGGACAAGAATGTGTACGCGGACCGGGTGGACTTTGACAATATCACCAATAAGATATACAGCATTACGGCCTGTATTCACAACCGGTATACGGAGGATCTTTCCCTGGCCTCTCTCTCAAAGGAATTTTACATCAGCAGCTATTACCTTTCCCATCAGTTCAAACGGGTCACCGGCTTCACGCTGACGGACTATATCTCCATGACCAGGGTGCGCAATGCCCAGACCCTGCTGCTCTCCACGGACGAACCCATCACAGACATAGCCCTTCAGAGCGGCTTCAAAAGCTTTTCTCAGTTTAACAGGGCCTTCAATAAATTCCTGCAGACCTCTCCCTCCAGATTCCGGCGGGAGAGTGGGAAATCCTAGAATTACGCGTAAGGTGCGCAGAAGTATGTGTCGCTTCATACAAAATGGACAAATACGGAAGGCGAAACCTGCAAATCTTGTACAATGGAGAAAGGAATCCTGTGAAAGAATGGCAAAAAATGCAATATAATAAGTCTAAAAAACAACAGACGCGTGGAAATGCAGGTCCCCGTTTGATAAGATGGATATAGTGCCAGCAGGATGGAGGGTAGGAAGACTATGAATAAAAATCTGATCATATTTACGGACAGCGGGGATACCATTATCGACGAGAGCACACAGATTTATGATGAGAGGGGAATTGTTACCGAGGCAGAGTTTATTCCGGGGGCAGGGGAGCTGCTTTCACAGCTGAAAGAGGAGGGCTACCGCATAGCGCTTGTGGCGGACGGCGAGTGGGAATCTTTCCGGAATGTGTACAGGAAAAACGG
>JAAWLQ010000372.1 GCA_022797995.1 Lachnospiraceae bacterium | reverse complement strand
AAATAGGGTAAATTGCTGTTGGAATTCTAGCGGCGGTAACATAACACAGAGTGCTTTCAATAATCAAGTAATTTTTACATATTTTTTTCTGGCTTTTCACAGGACTTTTACCGCGTGTCTTTTCAGAATCTTTTTCTTCCTTCCACGGCCTCTTCCAGCCTCAGAACAGTACGTCAATCACATCCTGAACTGTCTTCACCCCGATAATTTTAATCCTGCTGCCGTTGCGGCATTCCTCCGCACACACCCAGGGCAGAATACAGGTGTCGAATCCCATTTTTTCCGCTTCCGTCACCCGCTGCCTGGCCATGCTTACCCCTCTGACTTCTCCGCTCAGTCCCACTTCTCCGAAAGCAGCCAGTCTGGTACTCAGAACGCGATTCTTGAAGCTGGATAACACGGCTATCACAATACCTAAGTCAATAGCCGGTTCCGCTATTCTGATTCCACCGGTGATATTCACATAGGCATCACAGGCTGCAAGCTGAATCCCGGAACGTTTCTCAAGTACGGCCATCAGCAGGTTCACTCTGTTAAAATCCGTGCCCGTGGTCTGCCTGCGGGGAATGCCGAAGCTGCTGTGGCATACCAGCGCCTGAATCTCCACCAGCAGCGGTCTGGTGCCCTCCATGGTGCATACCACCACGGAACCGCTGGCATTTTCGGGCCTTCCGTTCAGCATATACTCCGAGGCGTTCTTCACTTCCACAAGGCCTTTCTCCTGCATCTCGAAGACCCCTATCTCATTGGTGGAGCCGAAGCGGTTCTTCACTCCCCGCAGGATACGGTAGGAGGCATGTCTGTCCCCCTCAAAATACAGTACCGCGTCCACCATATGTTCCAGCACTCTGGGCCCGGCCACCGTTCCGTCCTTCGTCACATGTCCCACAATGAAGACGGACACGCCCAGTCCCTTTGCCAGCTGCAGCAGGACGCCTGTGGACTCCCGCACCTGAGATACGCTGCCCGGCGCCGCGGACACTGTCTCATTATACATGGTCTGGATGGAATCAATGACCACCGCCTCCGGCTTTCCGCTGCGGATCACCTCCGAAATTGTCTCCAGATTCGTCTCGCACAGCAAAAGCATCCGGGATGAAAAATCACCGATTCTGTCGGCTCGCATCCTGATCTGGGCCAGCGACTCCTCCCCGGATATGTACAGCACAGTATGCCCTGCGTCGGACAGATTATGGCACACCTGCAAAAGCAGCGTGGATTTCCCGATTCCCGGGTCGCCGCCCACCAGTGTGAGCGATCCCCGGACAATGCCGCCGCCCAGAACCTGATCCAGCTCCCCGATACCGGTGGCAAGCCTGTCCTCCTCCCGGATATCGACCTCGGACAGCACAGTGGGAACTGCTCTGCCCCGTCTCTCCCCCGACGGAGAGGAGACGCTCCCCCGCGACTGCCTGGTAACCGTCTCCTCCACAAAAGTATTCCACTCTCTGCACCCCGGACATTGTCCCATCCATTTGGAGGACTCATATCCACAGCTCTGACAGAAAAAAATGGTGGCTGTCTTTCCTTTGGCCATTTTCCTTCCCCTTAAATCTGAACTATTTTTACAGGGACTTCATCGGCCGCCCCAAGCTCCACGCTCAGAGACAGCTTTCCTCCGAATCCGGTCTCTATGGCGCCGATACTTTTGCCGTCCACAAATACCTCATAGACCTTGTCATCCCTGAGTCCGATGGTAATCTGCGCATCCTCGTCGCCCTCCACCACAAATTCCACGCCGTCTTCCTTCTCCGTGAAATCCAGCACACTGGTTCCGGGCACGGATTCATAGAGGAACATGCCGTTTTTTTCCAGCTTGGTAATCTCACTGCAGGTCTTTACCTTCAGCAGATCACCCGCATGTCTGTAATCCTCCACTTTCGCTTTCTTTTCCAGCTTATGATTGCCGAAACTGATCGCCCCGCTCTCTTCGCTTCGAAGCAATTCTTCCACCACTGCCATCTTTTCATCCTCCTGACTTGTATTTTTATATTTTTCTGTTTATCCGGACAAATTGCCTCACCGTTTTACCGTAAAGCACACTTTCCCATTCTTGATTCCGGCGGAAACCACATCTCCCGGCTGTACCTTCTTCAAAAGGATTTCCTCCGCAAGCGAGTCCTCCACCTGGGACTGGATTGCCCTCTTCAGCGGTCTTGCGCCCATTCTGGCATCCGAATATTTCTCCGCCAGATGGTCTTTCAGCGAGGCCGTCAGGGTCAGTTTGATATCCATCTGTTCCTCACATCTTGTGCGCAGATTGGAGGCCAGAAGGCTGACAATTGCCTTCATATTCTCCTTGTTCAGCTGATGGAACACTATAATATCGTCGATTCGATTGATGAACTCCGGCTTAAAGCTGCGCTTTACCTCTTCCATTACCCCGGATTTCATCCTCTCGTAATCCCGTTTCGCATCGCTCACCGCGGCGAAGCCCAGATTCTTCGGGTCCACAATCCGCTGAGCGCCCGCATTGGAGGTCATGATCAGAACCGTATTCTTAAAGCTCACCTTTCTGCCCTTCGAATCGGTGATATGACCGTCGTCCAGTATCTGAAGCAGAATGTTGAACACATCGGGATGGGCTTTCTCAATCTCGTCGAACAGCACTACCGAATAGGGATTTCTCCGAACCTTTTCACTGAGCTGTCCGCCTTCGTCAAACCCCACATATCCGGGCGGGGAGCCGATCATTTTAGACACGGAGTGTCCTTCCATATACTCCGACATATCCACCCGGATAATGGCATCCTCCGAGCCGAACATGGCCTCCGCCAGGGCCTTGGAAAGCTCTGTTTTGCCCACGCCGGTAGGTCCCAGGAACAGGAAGGAGCCAATGGGACGTTTCGGGTCCTTCAGGCCTACACGGCCACGGCGCATGGCTCTGGCCACGGCGGCCACGGCCTCCTCCTGGCCGATCACCCTTTTATGCAGGATTCCCTCCAGCTTCAGCAGCCGCTCGCTCTCCTTCTGCGCCAGCTTTGCCACGGGAATTTTGGTCCACATGGCCACCACTTCCGCGATCTCATTCTCACCGATCGCGAATTTCCTGTCCGCTTCCCGGCTTTGGGTGCGCTTCTGCATGCGCTGATATTTTTTCACAAGCTCATCCTGGCTGTGTTTGATTTCCACCGCCTGAGAAAACGCCTCCATACGGATGGAACGTTCTATCTGGGCGTCCATCTTCTTTATCTGTTCCAGAAGCTCTTTCTGCTTATCCGGCATGTCCACGGTGCGGAGCCTGGCGCTGGCCGCCGCCTCGTCAATCAGATCGATGGCCTTGTCCGGCAGATTCCGGTCGTTGATATACCGGCTGGACAGCCGCACCGCCGCCTCCACGGCCTCCCTGGTGATAGTTACCTTATGATGCTCCTCATATTTCTCCTTAATGCCCTCCAGAATGCGGATAGCCTCTTCCTCCGCGGGCTCCTCCACATTCACCGGCTGAAAACGTCTCTCCAGGGCCGCATCCTTCTCTATATATTTGCGATATTCCGCTATGGTAGTGGCGCCGATCAGCTGCAGCTCTCCTCTGGCCAGAGACGGCTTCAGAATGTTGGAGGCATCGATAGCGCCCTCCGCGCCTCCCGCTCCGATCAGCGTGTGCAGTTCGTCCAGGAACAGGATTACATTCCCATCCTCAATAACCTCCCGGATCACTCTCTTGATTCGCTCTTCAAATTCGCCTCTGTACTTGCTCCCCGCCACCATTCCGGACAGGTCCAGCGTCAGAACCCTCTTGTCTCTCACGGTAAAAGGGACTTCTCCCGCCACAATACGCTGTGCAAGCCCTTCCACCACGGCAGTCTTGCCCACCCCTGGCTCTCCGATCAGGCAGGGATTATTCTTCGTCCGCCGGCTCAGGATCTGGATGACACGCCTGATCTCATCCTCCCGGCCGATGACGGGATCCAGCATACCCTCTCTGGCCATTGCGGTCAGATCCCGGCTGTACTGGTTCAGGGCTGAGGTTTTCCCTCTCCCCTGCCCTCTCCTGCCCAGATCCTCCTTGTACAGATTGCCGTCCTGCCCGATAGCCACCAGCGTATCCACATACACCTTCTGCAGATTAATTCCTATGGTATTCAGCAGGCGAACCGCCACGTTTTCTCCCTCTTTAATCATCGCCAGCAGAATGTGCTCGGTTCCCGTCTCCTGCTGGCCGAATCTCTCTGCCTGTCTGTGCGCCTCCTCCAGGATTTTCTTCGCCCTGGGCGAATATCCGTTCCTTTCCTTTATCCCCACGCCGCCGTCAAATGCGATCAGTTCCTGAATCATATCCAGAACCTGAGACAGCTCCACATGGTTTTCTGTCAAAACTCTGTGTGCCACGCCCTCCTGTTCTTTCAGCAGGCCTGCGAGAATG
>JAAWLQ010000371.1 GCA_022797995.1 Lachnospiraceae bacterium | reverse complement strand
CAGGAGGAAAGGATTTCTCCGGGAGTGGTGGTCCTGTATGCGGTCATGGCCGGGGAATGCTTCGGAATATTTGCGGAAGAAGGTCAGGGCTTCTTTTATACCTATGTTTTGCTGGTACTTCTGGCGGGAGTCGGGGTGGCGCAGTGCCTTAGGCCGGGGAAAATACCTGAAATTGTGGAGGAGGCCGACGGAGAGAACAGTCCGGAGGATGACCTGGTCATTGAAGACCTTATGGACAGCAGTCCGGAAAGTGCAGAGGCCGGGGAAATCCAGGAAGAGCAGATCGCTTCGGAGGAGAGTGAAGCGGAGAATATGGAGAGCAGAGAGATTCAGGAAGAGCAGACTGCTTCTGCAGAGAGTGAAGCAGAGGATATGGAGATCAGAGAAACCTGGGAAGAGCAGACCGCTTCTGCAGAGAGTGAAGCAGAGGATATGGAGATCGGAGAAACCTGGGGAGAGCAGACAGTTTCTATGGAGAGCGAAGCGGAGGTTATGAAGACCGAAGACATCCAGGAAGAGCAGATCGCTTCTGCGGAGAGCGATGCAGAGGATATGGAATCTGGAGAAATTCAGGAAGAGCAGACAGCTTCTATGGAGAGCGAAGCGGAGGACATGGAAGAGGAGATTCTCCGGCGGGAAAAAGCTCTGAAAGAGGAGCTGAAAAGAGAAAAAACGGAGACAGAACATAAAGTGCGGTTTCTGGAAAATCCGCTTCCTGTGCCCAGGAAACACGTAAAACGTGTCATGGATTATCCGCTGCGATCGGAACCGGAAGATGATTTTGATTATCCGGTGTCAGATGACGATGATTTTGATATTTAGAAATGCGGATTTACATTCCGGGAGGATGAATTTGCAACGTTTGGCTTTTGTTCTGGCAATTATGCTCTGATACGGATATTTCACAGGAAATCGGCAATGCTAACAGGGAGTGTATGGGATACGCTCCCTGATTATGTAAAGGGAACGGACCTGTTCGGAAGGGAACAATTCGGACAGGGAAGATTTCTGAGAAAAGGAGAAGGGCATGGCCGAGCATAGAGAAGATAAAAAGATTGAGAGAGAAGAGCACCAGGACAAAAGAATTGAGGAGACCGGACAGGCGACGCTGGACGAAAGCGGCAAGCTGGGGAACATCCATCTCATATCCATTATCGGGGAAATTGAAGGGCATGAAAATCTGTCAAATAATTCCAAGACCACAAAATATGAACACATTCTGCCCAGCCTTGCCGCCATCGAGGACAGTAAGGATATACAGGGGGTGCTGGTCCTTCTGAATACCATGGGCGGAGATGTGGAGGCCGGACTTGCCATTGCGGAGATGATTGCATCTCTGAGCAAGCCTACCGTATCCCTGGTCCTTGGCGGCAGTCATTCCATCGGGGTTCCAATAGCTGTCAGCACGGATTATTCCTATATTGTGCCCACCGGAACCATGGTAATTCATCCTGTGCGTATGAGCGGCATGGTGATCGGCGTGGCTCAGACTTTTGACTATTTCAAGCAGATTCAGGACAGAATTACAGGCTTTGTATGCAGTCACTGCAGCATTAACAAGGATACGCTGGAGAGTCTGATGACGGAGACAGGTATCCTGACGAAGGATGTGGGAAGCATACTTGTGGGGGAAGAGGCGGTTAAATACGGAATTATAGATGAGGTTGGAGGTATCGACAAGGCGATTGCAAAGCTGCATGAGATGATTCCGGAATCGTGAAATTCCACGGAAACAGGCCGGCGCTCCTGAAAGCCCACACAGACTTCCGAATCTGCCCGGAACAAAATTGATAATGACAAGCGGTTTTAAAAATGATATAATTGATAAATGTTGACGGAAAGTAACAGTTTCATGCTCTGCGGAGCTGGCGCAGGGCGATTTGGATACGATATCATATCAGAGACAAGTGAGGTTGAACACAGATGGCTGCTTCCGGCGGAAGAAAATCATCATCAAATAAAAAAAGGACGGGAAGTACTTCCGGGACCAGGTCTGCCGGGCAGAGGAAAAAGGCAGCTGCCGCTCAGGCAGCACAGGACAGTGCTCTTTTTCATGAGATAGGGCTGATTGTGCTGTTTGCCGCCATGGTGTTTCTGTTTTGCTGCAATTTCGGCATTATAGGACCTGTGGGTTTGGCCGTCAGCGGAGTGCTGTTCGGTCTGTTCGGGCTGACGGCTTATGTGATGCCGGTACTTTTGTTTCTCGCGGCGGCTTTCTGGTTTGCCAATGAGGGGAATCCCAATGCGGCCAGAAAACTGATCGCAGGGATTGTGCTTTTTGTGATGGCGGGCATAGTCTGCGATCTGGCGGTAAAGGCGGCGGGCAGTATGGAGACCTATAATGCGGTGGTACTGTATGAAAACTGCCGGGAACAGAAAAACGGCGGAGGTATTCTGGCAGGAAGTCTCAGCTTCCTTCTGCAACATTATCTGGGTACTCTGGGGACTGTGCTGGTAGTGATTCTCTGCTGTGTGATAAGCCTGATCCTTTTGACCGAGAAGTCTCTGCTGGGCACCGTCAAACGCGGCGGCAGCCGTATGCGTGAGCTTTCCAGAGAGGATGCCCAGAGGCGCAGAGAGCTGGCCGAGGTCCGCAGACAGGAACAGGAGGAAAACGCACAGAGACGCAGGGAACAGACAATGGCAAGGCGTCAGGCCCAGGAAGAGCAGCGGGCCAGAAAGGCGGAAGAACGCAGACTGAAGGCGGAAGAAAAGGAGAACGAAAAAATATTGCGTATGGAGAGAAAAGTGTCCGGGGTAATGCTGGATACCGCTCTGTCCAGACCTGAGGATACGGTGCAGCGGCGTGACGATATCCACGAGATCATGCTGGCCGAAGAGGAGCTGACGAAAGAGGGAGATTACGCCGAAAATGCGGCCCGGATGCCGGAGACGAATCCTCCGGTCGAAGAGGAACCCGCACAGCCGGAGTTCGCTTTTGAAAAGGTACGGATTCGGGGTGTTCATCAGGTAACAGTAAACGAGGAGGAATATCCTGAGGAAACGGCGGAGGCTCCGAAACGGAAGTCCATGGTAAAACGGCCGGAAGCTCAGACACCCGAGACGGCCATAAGGATACATAAGGAACAGGTAAAAGAGCCTGTGGAGCAGGAGACAGGACCGGCGGAGGAAATGCAACGTCCGGAAGTGACACATAAGACCGCCGAGGCCACCCCGGCACCACAGGGGCCGAAACCCTATATGTTTCCGCCGATTACCCTGCTTCAGAAGGGTAAGGCTGCCGCGGGAGATTCCGAACGGGAGCTGAAGGAGACCGCGCTGCGGCTTCAGCAGACGCTGAATACCTTCGGGGTGAAGGTGACAATTACGGACATCAGCCAGGGGCCCAGTGTGACACGGTATGAGCTGCAGCCGGAACAGGGGGTGAAGGTCTCCAAAATAGTCGGGCTTGCGGATGATATCAAGCTGAATCTGGCGGCAATCGACGTGAGAATCGAAGCTCCGATTCCCGGCAAGGCTGCGGTGGGTATCGAAGTGCCGAACAAGGAAAATGCCACAGTCTCTCTGCGCGATCTGCTGGAGACGAAGGAATTTCGTGATTTTCAGTCTAAGATTGCATTCGCTGTCGGGAAGGATATCGCGGGAAAAGTGGTGGTATCCGATATCGCGAAAATGCCCCATATGCTGATTGCAGGCGCCACGGGTTCCGGAAAATCTGTCTGTATCAATACTTTGATCATGAGTATTCTGTATAAGGCACATCCGGACGATGTAAAGCTGATAATGGTGGATCCGAAGGTAGTGGAGCTCAGCATTTACAACGGCATTCCGCATCTGCTGATTCCGGTGGTGACAGACCCCAAAAAGGCATCGGCTGCCTTGCACTGGGGTGTGTCCGAGATGGAGGACAGATATCGGAAATTTGCGGATTACAATGTGAGGGATTTGAAGGGTTACAATAAAAAAGTGGAATCCATGCGGGAGAAAGGAGACGAAAATGCGCCGAAGAAGCTTCCGCAGATTGTCATTATCGTGGACGAGCTTGCAGATCTGATGATGGTCTGTCCGGGCGAGGTGGAGGAATCTATCTGTCGTCTGGCACAGCTGGCCCGTGCCTGCGGGATTCATCTGATCATTGCCACCCAGCGGCCCAGCGTGGATGTCATCACCGGCCTGATTAAGGCAAACATGCCCAGCCGTGTGGCATTTTCCGTATCCAGCGGTGTGGATTCCAGGACGATTCTGGACATGGTGGGTGCCGAGAAGCTGCTGGGTAAGGGGGATATGCTTTTCTATCCTCAGGGATACTCCAAGCCGGCCAGAGTTCAGGGCGCTTTCGTATCGGACCAGGAAGTCTCGGACGTGGTTGATTTCCTGAAGAATCAGGCGCTGGGGAATACATATGC
>JAAWLQ010000370.1 GCA_022797995.1 Lachnospiraceae bacterium | reverse complement strand
ACTCAGGAGTTGACTCAGCTGCCCTCCTGAGTCAACATTGTACCACGCACTTAAGTTTTGAACCGTCAGGAGCGTTTCTCCCATCTTACAAGAAGAAAATTCAGCTGCCTGAGAATCTGAAGAGCTTCGGCTCCTATGAAGTGATTGCAAAGCTTCATCCGCAGGTGGCGGCAAAGCTGACGGTTAAGGTTGTGGAGAGCTGAAAGGCCTGAGGTCAGGGAAATCATCTCCGAAAGTGTGGTATCATGGAAGAAAATATACTGAA
Organism: Lachnospiraceae bacterium; assembly: GCA_022797995.1. GTDB lineage: Bacteria > Bacillota > Clostridia > Lachnospirales > Lachnospiraceae > Acetatifactor. The sequence continues at coordinate 4,133 of JAAWLQ010000370.1, read as the reverse complement.
GAGAATATTGCCGAACAGCCTGGAGGCTGAACAGTCAGTGATCGGTTCCATGATTATGGACCGGGAAGCCATAGTGGTTGCTTCCGAGATTATCAGCGGCGACGATTTCTATAACAAACAGTACGGTGTCCTGTTCGAGACCATGCGGGAGCTGAATGACGGGGGAAGTCCTGTGGATCTCATTACCCTCCAGGACCGCCTGCGCACGAAAGATGTGCCGCCGGAGGTCAGCAGTCTGGAATTTATCAGAGAGCTGCTGAACACGCCGCTGACTTCGGCGAATATCAAATATTATGCCGGGATAGTGGCGGAGAAGTCTACTCTCCGCAGACTGATTCGCCTGAATGAAGAGATTGCCAATACCTGTTATGCCGGGAAGGAATCTCTGGAATATATATTGGAGGATACGGAGAAGCGGGTCTTCCAGCTGGTGCAGAGGCGTACAAACGATGACTATGTTCCGATTCGCCAGGTCGTGATGAATGCCATGGACAAGATAGAAGCGGCCGCGAAGAACAAGGGAAATGTCACGGGAATTCCCACGGGATTTCTGGATCTGGATTACCGTACGGCGGGGCTGCAGCCCTCGGATCTGATTCTGATTGCGGCGAGACCCTCTATGGGCAAGACGGCTCTGGAGCTGAATATTGCGCGTCATGTGGCTTTTCGAAAGAATCTGACTGTGGCTATATTCAGTCTGGAAATGAGCAAGGAACAGCTGGTAAACCGTATGCTTTCCATGGAATCCTATGTGGATTCTCAAAAGCTCAGGACAGGGCAGATGAATGACGAAGAGTGGGAGAAACTGATTGAAAGCGCCGGCGTTATCGGGAAATCTTCTCTGATAATCGACGATACTCCGGGAATCAGCATCGCGGAGCTGCGCTCCAAATGCCGCAAATACAAGCTGGAACATAACCTGTCCATGATTATGATCGATTATCTGCAGCTGATGACAGGCAGCGGCAAGAGTGAATCAAGGCAGCAGGAAATTTCGGATATTTCCCGTTCCCTGAAGGCGGTAGCCAGAGAATTATCAGTGCCGGTGGTTGCGTTTTCGCAGCTTTCCCGGGCGGTGGAGCAGAGACCGGATCACAGGCCGATTCTCTCGGATTTGAGAGAATCGGGGGCCATAGAGCAGGATGCGGATGTGGTCATGTTTATCTACCGGGATGATTATTATAACCATGATACCGACAAAAAGGGGATTGCGGAGATTATTATCGCAAAGCAGAGAAATGGTCCCATCGGAACGGTGGAGCTGGCGTGGCTGCCGGAATATCAGCGTTTTGTCAATCTGGAACACGGACGGAAGGACTGACGGATGTCAGACCGGTCACGGAATTGTCACATATAAATATAAGATTACTGGAAATTACGAAAGAGAATGGGTATGGAAGCTCATTCTCTTTTTTGATGATGGTTGACAGGAAAGGAGAAAAGATGGGGAACTATTTATTTATTTCTGATGCGGCAAAAGAGGTAAAGGTGGAAAGTCATGTGCTGCGCTACTGGGAGGACGAACTGCATTTGCCGATTAAGCGCAATGAACTTGGACATCGCTATTATACGGAAGAGGATGTGGAACGCTTTAAACAGATTAAGGGAATGAAAGAAAGGGGATTGCAGTTGAAGGCGATTAAAATGATTTTAAAAGATGGAAAGCTGGACGTGCTTCCCACGGAGCAGAGCGAGATGATACGAAGTGAGGTACCTGAGGAGAATGAATTGCGGAGAGAAGACACAGGGATGGCTATTGATATTGTTCCGGAGAAAAAAGCGCCGGAAGCTGTTCAGGAATCCAGAGAGGATAAGGCCAGGAGACTGCAGTGGCTGTTGCAGCAGCTGATACGCCAGACATTGCAGGAAAACAACGGACAACTCTGCCGGGAAATCCGGGAAAGCGTGGTAAAGGAACTTGATTACCAGTTTCGCATGCAGGAGGAGCGGGAAGAAGCCAGGGACAGAATGCTGGCGGAACGGGATGAGGAGCATTATAAGAGAATGGACGAGCTGTTACGGAAAAAGAGCCGTCTGGTGAGAAAGAACAGGGAGGAAAAGCAGAGGGAGAAAATGCCGGAGAAAGAAAACCAGGGAATGCCGGAGATTGGACAACCTGTGACAAACGGCAAAAAGAAAAGGCGCTTCATTTAATGAAGCACCTTTTCGATACATCCATGTGGAGAAATATTATTTTTCTTCCTCAATTGCTCCGGTAGGGCACTGACCTGCACAGCTGCCGCAGGAAATGCACTTATCGGGATCAATTTCAAACTTGCCGTCTCCCATGCTGATTGCACCTACAGGGCAGGCGCCCGCACAGGCACCGCATGCCACACATGCGTCTCCGATTACAAATGCCATTGTATTATCCTCCTTTATTTAATAATGTGTTGCTTAAACCTGATGTTGGTCCTCTTCGGACCTTCTCTTTTTGATGCCGTCAATGATTGCCTTCTTTTTGTCCAGCAGTTTATCCTTATCCATGGGAGGAACGCCCTTTAATCTGTATTCCATGCCCAGACTCTGGTATTTCTTTTCACCCATAGTGTGATAAGGCAGCACATCCAGCGCTTTCAGGTTGCTGAACTGACCGATAAAGTATCCCAGTTCAAAAAGATACTTCTCATCGTCGGTTATGCCCGGAACAACCACATGACGTATCCACATGTCCACCTGCTTTTCATTGAGATAAGCGGCAAACTTCAGAATATTTTCATTTGGCTGCAGGGTGAGCTCTCTGTGCTTTTCCGGATCAATATGTTTGATATCCAGCATGACAAGATCAGTTAAATCCATCAGCCGGTCGAGTTTAGCCATCAACGGTGCATTATCCGGCTGAAATGCAATGCCTGAACTGTCTATGCAGGTGTGAATATCCTTTGCCTTAGCCAGAGTAAACAATTCAATGAGAAAATCCAGCTGCATCAGAGGCTCTCCGCCGGTTACCGTCAGCCCGCCGCCGTTTGCGTAAAAAGCCTTATTTTTCTCGTACTGTTCAATGATATAGGAAGGCTCCATCAGTGTGCCTCCGTTCATTTCCCAGGTGTCGGGATTGTGGCAATAGGCACAGCGCATTGGACAGCCCTGTACGAATACGACAAAACGAGTACCGGGACCATCCACGGTTCCGAAGCTCTCCAGAGAATGAATTCTGCCTTGCATAAGATCACCGCACTTTCTGATATTTACTGACAGCTCAGTATCCACTCCGAACTGCCGGAAAATTTAGAACCTGAATTGTGTGAAAGCCCCGGGAAGAAGCACTCCCCGGGGTTCCTTACCCAGTTAGTTAAATGGACTCATGGAAAGTACGGGAGATAACATCTGCCTGCTGTTCCGGAGTCAGCTTGATGAAGTTCACAGCATAACCGGATACGCGGATGGTCAGCTGAGGATAGTTCTCAGGATGCTTCTGAGCATCCAGCAGCATGTCTCTGTTCAGTACGTTTACATTGAGATGATGGCCGCCCTTTGTAGCATAGCCGTCAAGTAAGTTAACAAGGTTATCAACCTGTGCAGTATTTGTTGCCATAATGATTTTCCTCCTTATATTTTAACATTATATGATTTTGTGTGGAAAGAATAACCTGAATTGGTATTTCTTCCCTTTTTATGCACGGGCCCGCATAAATGTGAAAAACCATATATGCAAGTTTTTCACATGGAAGTCTGCCGTTCAGGCGGCATGCGGGCCGCGCGAGCAGCGGAGAAGAGCATTCCGCTACCTGACTTACAGTGCCGCGGAGTATGGACGGTTACTGATAATCGTCCAGCCCCTGTTCAAGCGTAGGTACACTGCAGGCCAACGGTGTTCTGGAACAATCCGTACAGCCCATTGTCTGAACGTTTTTAGACTGGCCCGCCGTCTCGTCGAAATCCACGTTCACATGGCCGACACCTCCGGTCATACCGGAATCCAGCATATTGACAAGGTCGTCAATCATTTTCTTCTCGTCCATAGTACCTCCTTATTTTTACAACAAATCAATAAATCAGTTTTATTTCAGATCCAGTTCAATATCACCGGAGAATACTTTATCTTCCTTGCCCAGAGCGCCGGGAATGATGGTGAAGGTATTGGAGATACCGTCCTGTGCATCATTGAAAGGAAGCTTGGATACGGAAGCCAG
>JAAWLQ010000369.1 GCA_022797995.1 Lachnospiraceae bacterium | reverse complement strand
CCCCAGCTTCTGATCTGCATGGTCCGTAATTATGAACACTGCAGGCTCTCACAGACCGTCTTCGCCTATAATATGTCAGATTCCAAATCTGTCATCATTGACCAGTATTTTCTCTATGAATATCATTCCCTTTCCCTGGAAGCATTGGCGGACAGGCTGAAAATCAGTCCCAGACAGACCCAGCGGCTACTAAAAGAATATTATGGAAAAACCTTCCAGCAGAAAAAAGCGGAGGCCAGAATGTCGGCAGCCGCCATCCTGTTATCCGACAGAAGCAGAAGTATCACCTCCATCGCAGAGGCTCTGGGGTATTCCTCCACAGAACACTTTTCTTCCGCCTTCCGAAAATATTATAAGACCAGTCCCGGCAGATACCGGAAACAGCAGCTTCCCTGATGCCCCGCATTTCCCGGCTCCGCGTCAGATACACTGCGTCAGACACACTGTTCCAGAGTATCCCCTTTTCCGACTTCCGCTCTGTCCACCCCTCGCAGAAGAAGCCCTACATTGTCTCCTTTTACCGCGGTATTCAGCAGCTTGCGGAACATCTCTATCCCTGTAATAGTCACTTCCCGGCAGCTTCCGTCCTGTCTCTTCAGCATTACGGTATCCCCTACGGCCACGCTACCGGATGCAATCTTCCCCGTGACAACGGTACCTCTGCCCGTAATGGTGAAGACATCCTCCACAACCATGCGAAAGGTTTCCGCACCTCCGTACATGGCATTTCCATACACGGTATTGTCATAATAAATATCCTCTGTCTTACTTATGTCCCTTTGGTAAGTGCCGTCCAGCGGTTTTGATTTTTTGAAAAAATGAAAAAGTCCCATTTCTATTCCCCCTTATATTTTCTATATTTTCTGACGGAATCCGCATGCTTTCCTCAGGATGGCTGTACCGGCTCTCTTATTCTGTCATCATCCGGCACTGTCTCTCTGTCCCCACAGATTGACAGCAGAATATATTTAACCAGGCTTCTCTCTCCTGCCGCAGTTTATAGTGTTCTTTTTCTGGGATTTGGGCTTTCACCCGGCAAGAAGTTTGAACTTACAGGAAAGGTCTGAGCGGCCTTCAGAAGAAAAACAGATTTCAGAATACTTTGCCTGAGAACAGGTTAACATAATTTGGGGTGGATTGCAACAATTTTTTGATGGATGCGGCTGATTTCTATGGCAATTAAAACCAGCAAGCCAAAGGCGGCTTTACCCTCCATTTCGGAGGGTTCAAGTAGCCCTCCAGATGAAAGAAAGGAGGGCGATGCAATGTATGTTACATATCAGGATTTGGTCCAGATCGGTATACTCATTGTCGCCCTTGCAAATTTGATTTATCAGATTTACAAGGGAAAAAGGAAATAGCCGCCACTACTACCAATAGTGACGGCTGACGCTGTAAAGCGTTAAGTTAAGCATTATTCGGAGGGTAGAGCCGCTTCTCTGGCTTTCCCTTTACATCCCCATATTAGCATATATGGGGATTTTTTGCAATCTTTTTTCGGTGTATGGTATGCTTGTCTTACCACCCACTTATAAAGATTGAGAAATTTCCAGACAGGGCCCACAGTCCTGCAGCCCCTCCGGCAGTGCATCCCTCTCCACAAAATACAGCTCATGCAGCGCCCTGGTGCATCCCAGATAAACCTTGCGCCGGAAATGGGGATTCTGCTCATTGGCAGAAATGCAGCCAAACAGAATCACGGCATCAAATTCCAGTCCCTTTGCCAGAAACAGAGGTATGATCACAAGTCGTTCTTTCATCTCATCCTCAGGAGAAATAATCAGCTGTGCTTCTTTCTTCTGCAGATATGCTTTTACCGCAAGGGCTTCCTCGTCGCTGTTCACAATAACCGCAACGGAATGGTAGTTCTCCAGCCGCTCCAACATGGGAACAAGACAGGAGAACATATCCCTGCAAATCACATACTGCGGTTTCTTCAACCTCCTCTCAAAATAGGAGTATTCTTCCGTAACCGGCTGTCCTTCTTTCTCAATCAGCCGGAAAGCCAGGGCATTAATATCACTTGAAGAACGATAACATTTCCGCAGCTGAATCTGAAGCAATTCCGGTCCGAAAATCTTTTCATAATCCGCATACTTCTGAATTGTCGTCACTGAATTGACGGTCTGGAATATATCACCCAGCAGGGTAAAGCTGCTCCTGGGAAGCAAACGTTTTATCACATAAAGCTGCAGCAGATTATAGTCCTGGGACTCGTCTATAACAGTATGGCGGATATTGGAAAATGATTCCGTCTCCCCCATCAGCACTTTGATAAGCAGGTAAAGAAGAGCATCCTCGTACAGCAGCCGGCCACGCTCAAGGGAACCGGACAGCCTGACGGCTTCCTCGTCCCCTTCTCCGAGCCGGCGAAGATACTTTGTGAAAACCTCTGTCAACTGCTTCCCGGGTTCCAGCCTGTTCAGGCGAGCCGTTTCATCCTCCGCCTGCCGTAAATAGTCCTGCACCGTTTTCCGATAGAAAATTCTCGCCTCTTTTTCCGAGAAGATATCCTCCTGTTCCTCCAGAAATTCCCTGCACAATTCCTCCTTGCGCAGAACAAAAAAGTCCTCGATTGCCTTTCTGACCAGGCATTTCAGCCGTTCATAACGGGACTGAAAATCCGGATAACGTCCGGCATTCAATTTGCTCCGTATCAGATCAGGCGATACCACTATTTCCTCTCTATAACAGATCTCGGGAATCTGAAAAGGAAAATCCGCAAAATAATCAATACAATATTGCAGCAGCTCCGCTGAATATTTGACCTGAATCCACTTGATCCTTTCGTAGGAAAAGCCGCTTTCCATGGCCTTCAGCTGGCTGTAATAATCCTCGATTTCCATCCCCCTCTCCATAGAAGCCTCCAGAAGATCGGCAAATACCCTGGTTTCGGCAGGCTTCTCTCCCAAGTCAGGCAGTATGGTGGAAATATAAGAACCAAAAATATTGTTATTGGACAGGATTAAAATATTTTCCGACTTTATAGTATCCCTGTTACAGTAAAGGACATAGGCCAGGCGATGAAGGCCGATGCTGGTCTTTCCGCTGCCCGCAAGACCGTAAATCAGGCAGGAACGCTTAGTGTCGCTTCTGATTGCCAGATTTTGTTCCTTTTGAATGCTTCCGATGATGACCTTCAGCCTGTGATCCGCATGCTTCGATAGAACCTCCCCCAGAATGGCGTCATACATGGAGGAATTCGTATCATACACGGAAAGGAAATGCCCCTCCTCTATTCTATACTGCCTTTTTCCCGTAATCTCCACTTCATTTCTGTAATCATGCACCTGGTACCAGGCCGGCCCGAGGTCAAACTGATAGAACATGGAAGCAATGGGCGCCCTCCAGTCAACCACAACGATCTCCTGAGAATCCTCCTTCACCAGGCTGTAGATTCCAATGTAGATGGTATCCTTTTCTCCCGTCTCACTGTCTGTAAAATCCACCCGGCCGAAATAGGGGGATTTCTCCATTTTCGTCATTCGCTGTATCTCCAGGGCATTCTGTTCCAGCTGCTCCTCCGCCAGGCTCACTATGGTTTCCTGGGTGTTCAGAAAGACGACGTCATCAAAATCGCGGATCAGATGCCGATTGTCCTCCCACATCTCTTTCCGCTCCTGCAGGACCCGTTCCCGTAACAGACCTTTGTTCCCATGCAGCTTCTCCAGCCTGTTCCGGATCATGTCTTCCACTCTGCTGAAATAATCCACTTCCTTCTGAAAATCGCTTTTTCCCATCCCCATGCTCCCTTCGGCGTCCTGTTACTACTTCAGCATGATTATATCCCGGAGAAAAGACTTATTACAAGACTTGTAATTCGCCTGTTTTTTTGATATAATATATACAGTAAAACATCTCCTTCTTTTGAATAAAAAGGCGTGGGAAATGGATATGCGAAACAACCTTCTTGTCTTCTCAGGCATTTCGATTACGTTATCCTTGTCAGGGAAATCCCTTGATATTATTCTCTGTTGTGAATATAATAAATATAGCAAAGAAATAAGGAACAACTGTGTATAGAAGGTGTCCGGAGAAACCGTTCAGACATGGATTATACCGGAAACGGAAAAAGCCTTGAGAAAGCTGGGGACGCGGTATAGAAAAAATTTGCCAGGCTTGTGAAGAAGACGGCTCACCACTACCGGAATACACAATTCACCCAGGTGATATTATGATAAAATTCATAGCCGCTGAAGACCGAATCGCACGCGCTTCGCTCGACAAGGTGACTGAGGGGGTGACTGAGAGGGTGACTGAGGCAGAGCGGAAGCTTTTATCGCTGTTGCTTGAAGATCCTGCTTACACCTATGCTTCCCTGGCGGAAAAACTGGGCGTGAGCCGCAAAACAATCTCTTCAAGAATTAAATCCCTTAAAGACAAAGGTGTCCTCCAACGGGTTGG
>JAAWLQ010000368.1 GCA_022797995.1 Lachnospiraceae bacterium | reverse complement strand
CTGTGCTTTTCTTCAAATTCTTCCCACTCCAGATTGACATAATCGTTAGCCAGATCCAGAGTATCCATAATGTCATTCTCGTTTGCTCCGTCGAAGATAGGCGTCGCCACGTTAAAGCCCAGCGCTCTGGCGGCCAGAGACAGATGAATCTCCAGCACCTGCCCGATATTCATACGGGAAGGCACACCCAGAGGATTCAGCACGATGTCCAGCGGACGTCCGTTGGGCAGATAAGGCATATCCTCCACCGGAAGCACACGGGAAACCACACCCTTGTTGCCGTGACGGCCTGCCATCTTGTCACCCACGGACAGCTTTCTCTTCTGCGCGATATAAATGCGGACAGCCTGATTCACACCGGGCGAAAGCTCGTCGCTGTTCTCCCTGGTGAACACCTTTGCATCCACCACAATACCGTACTCGCCATGAGGCACTTTCAGGGAGGTGTCCCTGACTTCTCTGGCCTTCTCGCCGAAAATGGCTCTCAGCAGACGTTCCTCCGCAGTGAGCTCGGTCTCTCCCTTCGGCGTCACCTTACCCACCAGAATATCACCGGCACGCACTTCCGCTCCGATGCGGATAATTCCTCTCTCATCCAGATCCTTCAGCGCATCGTCGCCCACGCCGGGCACGTCACGGGTGATTTCCTCGGGTCCCAGCTTCGTATCCCGGGCCTCTGCCTCGTATTCCTCTATATGCACGGAGGTGTACACATCGTCCTGCACCAGCCGTTCGCTGAGCAGTACGGCGTCCTCGTAATTATAGCCTTCCCAGGTCATGAATCCGATCAGAGGATTCTTGCCCAGTGCCAGCTCGCCCATGGCGGTGGAAGGACCGTCCGCAATCACCTGTCCCGCCTCCACATGGTCGCCCTTGAATACAATGGGCTTCTGGTTGTAGCAGTTGGACTGGTTGCTTCTGGCAAATTTGGTCAGATGGAATTCCATCTTCTCTCCGTCGTCACAGGTCATTCTGATCAATGCGGAAGACACATAGTCAATGGTTCCCGCCTTCTTCGCCACCACGCAGACACCGGAGTCCACGGCGGCTTTGGGTTCCATTCCGGTACCCACCACAGGGGCCTCTGTCTTCAGAAGCGGAACCGCCTGCCTCTGCATGTTGGAGCCCATCAGCGCACGGTTGGCATCGTCATTCTGCAGGAAAGGAATCAGAGCCGTCGCCACGGAGAATACCATTCTCGGGGATACGTCCATGTAATCGAACATGGAGCGGGGATACTCGGAGGTCTCGTCCCTGTAACGGCCGGAAACCGTATTCCTCACAAAATGTCCCTCCCCGTCCAGCGCCTCGCTGGCCTGGGCCACATGATAATTGTCTTCCTCGTCCGCAGTCATATAGACCACTTCATCCGTAACTCTCGGATTCCTGGGGTCGGATTTATCCACCTTTCTGTAAGGTGCCTCTATGAAACCATATTCGTTAATTCTCGCATAGCTTGCAAGATAGTTAATCAGACCGATATTGGGACCTTCAGGGGTCTCGATGGGGCACATTCTGCCGTAATGGGAATAGTGCACGTCACGCACCTCGAATCCGGCACGGTCTCTGGACAGACCTCCGGGGCCCAGCGCGGAGAGACGTCTCTTGTTGGTCAGCTCGGCCAGAGGATTATTCTGGTCCATGAACTGTGACAGCTGGGAGGAGCCAAAGAACTCCTTCACCGCAGCCGTTACCGGCTTGATATTAATCAGAGACTGAGGAGAAATCTCGTCCGCATCATGTGTGGTCATTCTCTCCCGCACCACTCTCTCCATTCTGGACAGGCCGATTCTGTACTGATTCTGAAGCAGCTCGCCTACGGAACGAATCCTTCTGTTGCCCAGATGATCGATATCGTCGTCATTTCCAAGGCCATATTCCAGATGCATATTGTAGTTGATGGAGGCAATGATATCTTCTTTGGTAATATGCTTCGGCACCAGCTCATGAACATTCTTGCGAAGGGCTTCCGCAAGCTTTTCCGGATCATCCGCGAACTCCTCCAGAATCTGAGCCAGCACAGGGTAATAAACCTTCTCCTTGATACCGAAATCCCTGGGATTGCAGTCCACAAAGCTGGTGAGATCCACCATCATGTTGGAGAGAACCTTTACATTCTTCTCCTCTGTCTGAATGTACACAAAAGGAACAGCCGCATTCTGAATGGTATCCGCCAACGCCAGGTTTACCTTGTCACCGGCTGCCGCCAGGATTTCTCCTGTGGAAGGGTCCACCACATCGGCCGCCAGAATGTGATTCCTGATTCTGTTCCTGAAGGACAGTTTCTTATTGAACTTATATCTGCCCACCTTTGCCAGGTCATATCTGCGGGGATCGAAAAACATTGCGTTGATCAGGCTTTCCGCACTTTCCACGCTCAAAGGCTCACCGGGACGGATTTTCTTGTACAGTTCCAGCAGACCTTCCTGATAATTCTCCGCGGTATCCTTCGTGAAGCTTGCCTCTATTTTGGGCTCGTCTCCGAACACTTCCCGAATCTCGTCGTTGGTTCCGATACCCAGAGCACGAATCAACACTGTCACAGGCACCTTACGGGTCCTGTCCACACGCACATAAAACACATCGTTGGAATCAGTCTCATACTCCAGCCACGCACCGCGGTTGGGGATTACGGTACAGGAATACAGCCTCTTGCCGATCTTGTCATGACCGATGGCGTAATAGATACCGGGGGAGCGGACCAGCTGACTTACGATAACACGCTCTGCGCCGTTAATCACGAAAGTACCGGTCTCTGTCATCAGGGGAAGGTCACCCATGAAAATCTTATGTTCACTGATTTCTTCTTTTTCTTTATTATAGAGACGAACTGTTACCGTCAGAGGCGCCGCATAGGTCGCATCTCTCTCCTTACATTCCTCTATGGAATACTTCACATCATTCCTGCTCAGTTCAAAGTCTACAAATTCAAGACTCAAAGAGCCGCTGTAATCAGCGATAGGAGAGATATCATCGAAAGCTTCCTTCAGCCCTTCCTCCAGGAACCACTGATAGGAATCCTTCTGAACCTCGAGCAGATCTGGCATTTCCAGAACCTCTTTCTGCTGCGCATAACTCATACGCATTACTCTGGTGCCGGCAACTGGACGTATTCTGTTTTTCTCCATTGACATTTCACCCCGTTCTTTTTTCTATTATGCCTGATGCAATCGGACATACTGCAGACCACCGGAATTTACAACAGGAACATAAGTAAATGTATCTTGCCGGTGGTCTGCAGTCAGGACGCTCGGCAAGTTTTACCGGTGTGCAACATGAAAAACCAACCAATGCCGGGAAACAGCGCAAAAAAACATCCTGCTCCACAAGGCAGACATTCCCGTGCATCAGTACATTATCACTTTCAGGCAATACACAACTTATTTCACATGAGTGCATCGCACAATAGTGCACTATCCATAATATCACAAATCGAAAACCGGGTCAAGTTGATTTTAGGAAATCTTAGGAAATTTCATCGCAGAATTCAGGGAAAACAGACATTTCATACGAAAAAAGGCAGTTCTTTTCTCTTTCGGAACTGCCTTTTCGATATACCGCTTTATTTCAGAGTAGCCTTCGCTCCTACTTCTTCCAGCTTCTTCTTCACTTCTTCGGCTTCTTCCTTGGAAACGCCTTCCTTTACAATCTTCGGTGCGCTCTCAACGGCATCCTTTGCCTCCTTCAGGCCCAGACCGGTAATCTCACGGACAACCTTGATTACCTTAACCTTCTCTGCGCCGATCTCGGTCAGTTCAACGTCGAACTCGGTCTTCTCTTCCTCTTCCACTGCGGGGCCTGCCGCTGCAACCACAACACCTGCTGCCGCAGATACGCCGAATTCTTCTTCGCAAGCCTTTACAAGTTCATTTAACTCTAATACGGTCATCTCTTTGATCGCTTCGATCAGTTCCTGAGCTGTCATCTTAGCCATTTTTATTATCCTCCATTTTTTATTCGTTTTCTGTTGCTGCAAATATCTTCCCTTTTACAGGGTTCCGGATTCCGGCTTTACTCAGCCGGAGCCGCTTCGGGTTCGGGTGCCGCTTCAGGTGCAGCACAGGCGGAAGCGCCGCCTTTTTCCGCCAGCTGATTCAGTACGCGGGCGAAATTGGCCACAGGGCTCTGCAGACTTCCAAGCAGTTTGGAAATAAGGACTTCCCTGGAAGGAATGCTGGCGATTGTCGCCATTCCTTTGGCATCATACAATGTGCCTTCCACCACGCCGGCCTTGATCTCCAGCTTGTCCGCGGTCTTCGCGAACTCGGAAAGCACTCTTGCGGGAGCTGTGGCATCCTCGGTGGATATGGCCACTGCGCTGGGCCCTTCCAGATAAGGGGCCAGGCCTTCAAACTCCGTACCCTTGAACGCGAAGTTCATAAAGGTATTCTTGTACACCTTGTAGGTGATTCC
>JAAWLQ010000367.1 GCA_022797995.1 Lachnospiraceae bacterium | reverse complement strand
CCTTCCTGATACTCGCTTCTCACGGTATGTCCGGGCCCCTTGGGGGCGATCATTGTCACATCCACATCCGCGGGAGGTACGATACATCCAAAGTGAATATTGAATCCATGGGCAAACATAAGCATATTGCCGGCTTCCAGATTGGGCTCGATATCCTTCTTATACAGATCAGCCTGCTTCTCGTCATTGATGAGAATCATGATAATGTCAGCCTTCTTCGCAGCCTCGGCGGCGGTAAACACCTCAAAGCCCTGCTTCACAGCCTTGTCCCAGGATTTGGAGCCCTGGTAAAGGCCGATAATGACATGACATCCCGACTCCTTCAGGTTCAGCGCATGTGCATGTCCCTGACTGCCATAGCCGATAATCGCGATGGTCTTGCCCTCCAAAAGAGATAAATTACAATCCTCCTGATAAAAAATCCTTGCCATTTTACTTTCCTCCGTTTTGTTGTTTTTAGCCGAAGGCCGAATCAGCCCTCCGGCCCATGGATATGTATCCATGCTTTTATAACTGACAGGTCACCCTGGAGCTAATCAAGATATACAATATGTTCCGTGCCTCTTCCAAGACCCGCGATACCGGTTCTCGCCTGTTCCAGAATCTCGTATCCGTCCAGCATGCTGATAAAGGCGTCTACCTTCTGCTGATTTCCGGTCAGTTCAATCATCAGGCTTTCCGGCCCCACATCGATAATCTTTGCCCGGAAAATATCGGCCACGGCGATAACGCTCTGCCGCTGCTCCGGGGCCACGCGCACCTTGATCATGAGCAGCTCCCGGAACACACTCTCCTCCGGCTTCAATTCTCTGATATTGCGCACATCCTCAAGCTTTGCAAGCTGCTTTTCAATCTGTTCGAGTATCACATCGTCACCGGAAGCCACAATCGTGATTCTGGTGATACGGGGATCGGCAGTGGCACCTGCGGTGATACTCTCCACATTGTAGCCTCTTCTGGCAAAAAGTCCCGCTATACGGCTTAAGACACCGGATGTATTATTTACAAGCAGCTGAAATACCTTTTTCTGCATCTCCATTTCACCCCTCTTTTCTTCGAAAAATCCTTTAGTTATCATATCAAGTTCCGAAAAGAATGTCAACAACAGAATCCATGCCCTGTTTTCTATTTCTGCAGTTCCTGAAAGGTGTAAAATTTCAGGCCCATCTCCTTCGCTTTTTTCAAAAGAAATTCAAGATTTTCTTCTGTGACACACCATTCTCCGTCTCCTATTGCATGAGAATAGACGGGAACCACGGCCCCTTCCTCCGCTTCGCTCATCACGGTCAGAATTTCCACAATCCGTGCTTCATATTGTTCCCTTGATTCAAAGTTTGCATTGTCCAGAGACATGGACTCCACAAACCCTCTTTTCATGTAGTCCTTCACGTGAGGCTCGCATTTAAAGGCCCCCCGCACCACATTATAATGCTGCAGTAACAGCTGGTTGAGCTCATCGGTATAAGCCCCGTAAGGATAGGCAAAGGTGGTAAATTCAAATCCCGCCTCCCTGAAAGCCTCTATCGGTGCTATTGCCTGTTCGTATACCTCTTCCTCCGTGAGTTCCGTCAGGTTTGCATGTCCTGTGGTATGGAATCCGATCTCATGTCCCCTGGCTCTGGCATCCTCACAGAACTCCGTAGGAGATATGGCATTGACAAAAAAAGTTACTTTCGCATCATATTCGTCAAAGAGATCGAAATACTGCTCCCAGTTCTCAGGCATATAATCGTCAAATGCCAGCACAATACCGGATTGATTTCTCTCCTGCTCTCTCAGATAGCCACGATACCATTTGATTCCCACAACTGCCGCGGCGGCAATCAGAACAAGGGTTGCGACAATAAAAATACTCTTTTTCTTCATTTTACCTGCTCCATCAGCCTTCGTCATTTTCTCCGCATTTGGAAAGAGCCAGTGTTCCGGTTCTGGCCACTTCCACAATACTGATGGTCTGGAGCATCTTGATCATGAGCTTAATTTTCTCCGGCTCGTCGCAGATCTGAATCATCATGAAATGCTTTGACATGTCCACTATCTGTGCCTTCATAATCTCACAGAGTTCCATGATCTCCCGGCGGTTATTCTTATTATATTTTATCTTGATCAACATCAGCTCTCTGGTAATACACTGCTGTTCCGAAAAAGTTTTCACCTTAATCACATCCAGCTTTTTATTCAGCTGTTTTTCAATCTGCTCGATGGTTCTCTCGTCACCGCTGCTGACAATGGTCATACAGGATACGGTTCTGTCGTCCGTCTCCCCCACCGCAAGACTGTCTATGTTGAAACAGCGTCTGGAAAACAGCCCGGCTACCTTACACAATACGCCGGAACGGTTCTCCACCAATACAGAATATATTCTTGTCTTCATTTTAATTCTCCTATTCCAGTTCCGTAAGTGCATATCCGGCCCCAATGCACTGAGATTCATTTTCGGCCGCTAAAAAATGCGTCCGCAAATGAATCTGGGGCCCGGATGTGCACTTACTGAATTAAGTCGCTGCGCGACGGCACTAAAGAGTAAAGTCCCTTCGGCACACACTTTATGAGAGAAAAATTCATTCGAAAGTGCACTCATGAATTTTTCTCTCGTGCGCCTTCGCGACTTTACTGTTCAGTCAGATTTTTAAGACTGTTTCCTGTGTCGTCGCTGCGCGACGGCACATCTCTACACCAGATCCATGGGATCAATGATACATTCCAGAATCATAGATTTGTCTTCCCTCAGGAAGGTGTCGATGGTTTCATCACATTTATCCATATCCTTCAGCCGCAGAAACGGAATCCCATATGCTGCGGAAAGCTTTTCAAGGTCAGGGCTTCCGGACAGGTCGATTACAGAATAATGATCCATATAGGTAAAATGCTGATACTGACGTACCATTCCCAGGCAATTATTTTTTAATACCACAATTTTAACCGGAATATCATGCTGACACATGGTGGCCAGCTCCATCATGGACATCTGAAAGGAACCGTCCCCGCATACGGCAACCACCTGTTTCCCGGGAGCCGCAACCTTGACACCCACCGCCGCGGGAATGGAATAACCCATGGTTCCCATGCCTCCGGTTGTGAGGAATTTTCCCTTTCTTATCTTCGCATACGTACAGGACCAGATCTGATTCTGTCCAACGTCGGCCACATAGACGGCGTCCTCCGCCATTTTATCCGTAAGCCTTGCGATAAACGCCGCCGGGTCCACATAGGCCGGGTTCGGATTACGCGTTTTGGCCATGGTTTTACGGTATTCGTCCAGGGTGTCAATCCAGTCTCCAAAGCCGCAGGTAAATTCTTCCTTCTCAAAATCAAGAAAAACATGTTTTGCATCCCCTACCAGCGGGATGGTTGGTCCTGCGTTTTTGCCGATTTCCGCGGGATCCACATCAATGTGTACAAGCACCTTGTTTCTGGTGATCATATCCGGCTGATTCACCGCCCGGTCCGCGACCCGGGCGCCTACCATAATCAACAGATCGGATTCGTTCATTGCACGGTTGGCATAGGGCTGACCATTGTTCCCCACCATTCCATAATAGAGAGGATGATCTGTGGGCATGACACCGATTCCCATCATGGTAGATACCACAGGAATTCCATGGTCTTCCACAAACTTACGCAATTCCTCCTGGGCATCGCTCAGCAGTACTCCTCCTCCTGCGCATATAATCGGTCTCCTGGCCTTTTTCAGCTCCGCGATTACCTTTTTAATCTGTACCGCATGTCCCTTTACCGTAGGTTTGTAGGTGCGCAGGGACACTTCTTCCGGATATTTGAATTTGGTGATAACCGCATTCTGAATGTCAATCGGCACATCTATCAGCACAGGGCCTCTTCTGCCTGTATTTGCAATGTGAAAGGCCTCCTTGAAGATTCTGGGAATGTCATTTACATTTCTGACCAGATAACTGTATTTTACGAAAGATTCCACCGCTCCCGTAATGTCGGCTTCCTGGAATACATCGCTGCCCAGAAGCTCACTGTTCACCTGGCCGGTGATACAGATTAAAGGGATGCTGTCGGCAAAAGCCGTTGCAATGCCGGTAATTACGTTCGTGGCTCCCGGGCCGGATGTAACGGCACAGACACCGGGTCTGCCCGTAGTTCTGGACACGCCGCTGGCCGCATGGGCGGCATTCTGTTCTGTCCGAATGAGAATCGTTCTGATATCCGACTCCAGGATACTGTTGTAAAAGGGACAGATTGCCACACCGGGATAACCGAACACCGTTGTAACACCTTCTGCCTCCAGACATTTGATAATGGCATCTGCACCTGTCATATTTTTCCTCCTGATTCTGTTATGGTCAAGCACTTTTTATCTTCCCGTCAGTCTCTGTGCCAGCTTTACGGCTTCCGCGGCATCTGCCGAATAGCCGTCGGCTCCGATTTCATCCGCATATTCCTGTGTGATAACGGCGCCGCCGACA
>JAAWLQ010000366.1 GCA_022797995.1 Lachnospiraceae bacterium | reverse complement strand
GGCAGCTTCCCTGTTCCACCAGAAGCGCTGTTTTCGGTTCCTGTGTTACCCTTTTTCATCCCGGGCATCGACGCCATCAGCACTTCCGCTCTGCCATCGGTGAGATAGAGCTCTTCCTTCGGCATCACCCATGCGCCTTCGGGAATCAGCCCTGCTCTATCTTCCGCCCTGAAAGTCCATCTGCCGTGACACACTCTGGCCCCGGTGTCTTTGTCAATCCCCAGCACATGTGCCATCCGGAAATAAGTATCATATCCCTCCACAGCGGAAGGTTCGTTCACTCCCAGGAAAGTGCCTCCCTCATGAACCCATTTCGTCAGCAGAGTCACCACCTGGTCGTCCTTCCAGTATTCTCCCCCGCTCCAGGCACTGCCTCCGCGCCCCGCATTGATGACCACGTCCACATCTGCCAGAGCTCCATTTTTTACGTCCTCGAAAGAGATGAATTTCACATCCACCGGCAATCCGGACAGAGCCTCGTTAATGTGAATCAGATCATGCATATAGGTCTCATGGAAATGCCCTGACAAAGTCCAGGAGCGCAGCGCACCCCAGCTGTGCAGAACTGCCACCTTTGTCTGAATGGTATAAGGCTTTCCGGCGTCATGGAAGGAACGAATCAGCCGAAATTCATCGGACACCTTCTCGATATAATCGCAGAAATCCGGAAAATCCTCCACCAGATGCAGGTATCCGCCCAGACCGATTCTGTCGATTTTCGCTCGAAGCAACGCTCTGCGCACACTGTTCCAGTATTTCTTCGCATCCAGAGTCGGGTCGCCGCCTTCGGCAAAGGTAGGCGCTCCGCCCAGCCCCACAGGGAACAGATAGGGATGCAGCCGCAGCTCATGGGTCGGCACATCCACTCCCGCACACAGTCTGGCCTCGTAACCGGAGAATACACATTTGATCAGACCGTCAAAGCCGAACTCCTGGAATCGTCCATTGTAAGGCTCCACGCCAACCCAGCTGTCATCATAAAACACATAGGCCTTCTTGCCATATGCATGTACCATGTCAATGAGCTTTTTTCCAAAAGAAATCACGAAATCATTGACAAAAGCCATCCAGTCTGCCTTCCGCTTCGTGCCGGGCATATGAGTCACATGGAGCTGCCCCTTGTTGATGAAATCCTCCGCCATCATCCGGTAGCCGTATTTCTTCTCAAATTCATCCAGCGCCAGCGCGCTCACCGTATAATCATAGGATCCCCAGTCGGTGAACAGATTCCTGTTCCTCTCGCTGCTGCCCCATATCCACACAAAATTATAGAACATAGAGGTAAAGCGCACCACCGTTGTGTCAGGATGGGTTTCACACCAGTTCTTCATCCAGCCCAGCAGGTACTCCTGAGTCTCCGGATATCTGGGGTCGATCTGCATCAGATGTTCCTTGTCCCAGTTGTTGGTAGTGTGGTTGTACATGGAAATCTCTTCCCAGATACGATAGGCAAGGAAGCTCACCGTGTACTTATGAAAAGGAATCACATCTCTGACCGTTACAGTTCCTCCGGCTCTGTCATAACTCCATCCCGTGGAGTCTACCTTCCGGTTGGAAGTTCTGTCATAAACTTCCCAGTATTTAAAGGCCGCTTCCGTATCATTGACGGTAAACTGCTCCGCAAAAAAGTTTTCCAGCAGACGGATGGTAAGCTCCTCTCCCTCTGCCACAGCCGGCGGTGTGCAGAGAAAAGTCTGCTGCAGCTTATCCATATTTTCCCGGGCCCAGTCATTATGATCCCGGATAATGCAGATCGTGGAGTAAATGCCGTATCCGGCATGGACGATTTCATCAGACAGTACCGTGCCGTCGCTGTCACGAATCACATCGGCTCCCCATTTCTGCGCCATCTTCAAAGTAAGCTCTTCATATCCGGATTCCCCGGGAAGGGTAAATCCGCCGCTTTGTTTTGCCATTATTTTTCTCCTGTTTTATATCCTGTCAGCAATAATGTAATGCTTGATGAAGCTGCTCCTGCCATTTGCTGATAATTATACTGCTGTTTCTTCCATATATGAAGCCACAGCTCAGAGCGCGCCATCCTTCTCGATACAGTCGGAAACCAGCAGCTGTGCGAAAAATGCCAGCGCAAGACCCTGGCCCCAACCCTGAATCCAGTCTCTGGAAATCCCTCTGTAGCCTTCCTTATCCCGCATAACCGCAGTGCCGCCGGACACATTCATCACCTTTCCATCCTCGCTGACATTGGCCAGCAAGCCCCTGATGGACTTGTTGATGTATTTGGAATGCAGAGGATTTCCTCTGGTCAGCATGGCGGCTGCAATTCCCGCGGATGCGGAAATTTCTTCATAAGAATCCGGATCATCCAACACAGTTCTCCACAGGCCGTCTTCCGTCTGCACCGTCTTCAGCGCCGCAAGCTGTTCGTTGAGAGAACCTGCCACATCCATATATCTGGGATAGAGATAGCATTCCGGAAGAATACCGCCCACCTGCGCCATGGTAAAGGCCGCCCAGGCATTGGCTCTGCCCCAGTAGATACCGGACATGTGGTCCCCTGTAATATTATTGTAGCCATGATAATAGAACCCGCTGCTGGGATTCTGCAGATATTTGATATGCCAGTAATACTGATTCAGGGCATCGTTAATCATATCTTCGTTTTTATTCATAACGCCCACACGAAGCAGCAGAAATGCCGCCATGAACAGCGTATCACACCAGGCCTGCTCCGGGAAATCATTCTTCGGAGACACGGTATGCTGCAGCACATGGTCCGCAAAGCGAAGCGCATCGTTGGTTATGTAGTCGATCTTGCTCATGAGAATGTCATAATACTTCTTGTCGTTGGTAGCTTTATAGAGTGTAATCAGGCAGTGGCCCATGGCACAGGCATTCACCGTCCACACTTTGGGCAGTCCCAGGTCAATCAGCTCATCCACTCTGTCTTTCAGAAGGTTCAGATATTCCTCTTTCCCCGTCTTCTCATAAGCTTCTCCGATCCCGTAATAGGCCACTCCGCAGGGCCAGTCCCAGGTCAGATCCATATTCATGGTTTTCTTTACAATTTTATCTATCACTTTTTCAATTTCGTTTCTGTCAAAATCCAGTCTCAGCATCATTATCTCCGTTCTGCCGCTCGGCGGCTGTCATCTATATCGCTTCCGTACTGCCTTATTATTGTCGTGCACTTCTCTTCTCTCATGTATTTCAGCTTATCATATTCAGGCAGAATTGGCAATCATAAGCCGGTGCCAATTCACAGTTCGTCCTTCAACGACACAGTCTGTTCCTGTTTTAAAAAACTCCCCGGCAAAATGCCGGGGAGCCTGTCATTTCATGTGCTCCATAAACCTGTCAGGTTCAGGCGCCGCAATCTGTTCAAAATATTCCGTCTGATTACTGCTGCATTGCGGAGGTCAGACCATCCTTCATAGCCTGCAGTCTCTCGTCGGCAATCGCCTTATACCCGGCATCCGCATATTTCTGAGCCCACTCGTCATATTTTGCATCGAACTCTTCCGGTTTGCACATAATCAGATCATCACGAGCCTCCGCATACATGGCAAGCAGGTCTCCCTGATACTCCTCGATGGAAGGAAGCTGAGTTGCAAACATACAGTCAGTGATAATCCAGCCCTTCTCTGCTGCAGCCACTTTGTTGTAGTAATGCTGAATCAGCTCCGCGCTAAAGTCCTGAGGAATGCCCTGAGGGGTAGCAGCCTTGATAACGTCTTCAATGGTACCGGCATTTCTGGCCTCGATAGCCACGCACCAGTAGTCCTTGTTGTTGCTGAAGCCCTGCTTGTGATCGCCGGCATAATCGGCATAGTTCACAGACACGGGCAGGCCATCCTCGCCGTAATTGAAGTTGTCGCCTTCAAATCCCCACTGCATTACAAACAGATTTTCTTCCTGCAGCATCCACTCCATATACATCATGGCAGCCTTAATCTCATCTTCGGAAGCCTGAGAGGAGAAACCGATCATCATGCCGAAAGGATTGTCGGAACGGGATGCGGGCACGGTACCATACTCTGTATCCGCCTCTGTTGCCTGTACCGCAATGGCCAGCTTTGCATCCGGATTCTGTGCATAGAAGGAATTCAGCCAGTCAATATTTGCGGCAATGTAATCGCTGTATTCATAGGTCTTGCCATTGATGAAGTTAGCCTTCGCGGTCTCCACATCCGTTACATAGTACTCAGGATTTGTGAAGCCCAGGTTGTAGTTCTCGTTCAGCTCTTTCAGCAGCTTTCTGTTGGGCTCCCAGCCAAGGGCAGGGATTGCATAATCGCCGTACATTACCCACTCTTCCTCGTTCATGGGATAGTCTCTGAACTGATAGCTCTGGTCGATACCGCGCATGTCAGCGGAGCTTGCGCCTCCTGCCGGACCCCAGCACCTTGCCATTGGACTCAGTGACCAGGAACGTCACGCCTTTCAGCGGAGTGGTGGTTCCGGTGATGTACTTCTCAATCACTAAGGTGGTCTT
>JAAWLQ010000365.1 GCA_022797995.1 Lachnospiraceae bacterium | reverse complement strand
CTGGTCATGCAGGCCAATCACAGCGGCCGCTATTCCAACCCGGAGGGCCGGCCGGCGCCCCTGATTGCCTACAGGCATCCGGAGTATGAGAAGCTGCGCCCGGCGGAGGATAGCTGCATTGTCTCCGACGACTATCTGAAAGGGATGGAGGAAAAGTTCGGGGAGGCGGCGCTGCTGGCAAAGGAGGCCGGCTTTGACGCCGTGGATGTGAAAGCCTGTCATGGCTATCTTCTGATGGAGCTCTTGTCCGCCTATCATCGGCCCGGCCTGTACGGAGGAAGCTTTGAGAATCGGACCCGGCTTCTGAGAAACGGCATAAGTGCCGCAAAGGTTCACGAGAACAATGATTTCCTGGTGACAGCCAGAATCGGGATCTATGACGGATTTGCCTGGCCCTATGGCTTCGGCGTGAAAGAAGGGGCGGGAGATGAGCCGGATATGGAGGAG
Source organism: Lachnospiraceae bacterium (assembly GCA_022797995.1). GTDB lineage: Bacteria > Bacillota > Clostridia > Lachnospirales > Lachnospiraceae > Acetatifactor. Next base: position 4,016 of record JAAWLQ010000365.1, on the reverse strand, counting down.
CCCATCCGGCTGATTCGGCTGCTTCACGAAGAGTACGGTCTGCCTATGGTGAATCTGACCATGGGAAATCCCTATGTCAGCACCCATGTGACGCGACCCTTTGACGGGGGGAGATATATTCCACAGGAGCACCCGCTGTACGGTGTGGCGAGGATTATTCAGGGAATAGGAGAAGTGAAAAAAGCGGTGCCAGGCATGTTTATCTCTGCCTCCGGTCCCTCCTACCTGCGTCAGTACTCCGATCTCTATGCGGCAGGAGCCGTGGAGGAGGGACTGTGCGACAATATGTTGTTCGGCCGTATGTCCTTCGCCAATCCGGCGTTTCCCAGGCAGATTCTGGAGACGGGCCGGATGGATGCCGGTAAGACATGTGTGGCTTGCGGAAAATGTGGCGACCTGATTCGGGCCGGGAAACCTACCGGCTGTATTGTGCGGGACGGGGAAGTCTACCTGCAATATTACAGGGAATATCAGAAGGAGACTGAAAGAGAGGAAAAGTAATGCGGTTGAAAGTAGCAATTTTACAGAAAAAGTCATTGGATCGACAGTATGGAAAAAGTGCGGATATCATAATGGAGACGATGGAAGAGGCCGCGGAAAACAAAGCGGATATTCTGTTGTTGCCGGAAGTGTTTTTAACCGGATATGAATTGCCTATGAGCAACGAAGAGGCGCTGGCGGATGATGATTTTCGGATCCGGCAGATCTGCGATGCAGCGGGGAGACTGCATCTTGGCATAGTGCTGACCTCCATGACAAAGGGGGAGCATAAGCCACGCAATTCAGCATTTGTGGTGGACAAAAACGGGCAGATCCTTATGAAGTATTCCAAAGTTCATACCTGTGACTTTGCGGATGAAGCCTGCCTGGAAAGCGGGGACGCCTTCCATGTCTGTGACTTTCACGGAATCAAGCTGGGCATCATGATCTGCTATGACCGGGAATATCCGGAAAGCGCCCGGGTACTGATGATGAAAGGGGCGGAGATCATCCTGATCCCCAACGACTGCGGCTCCATGAAGCCGCGACTGAACGCGCTGTCTACCAGGGCCTATGAAAATATGACCGGCATTGCAATGGCCAATCCAAACGGGGAAAATGCGGGGAACTCCTGTGCTTTCAGTCCCATTTGCTGGGATAGGGACGGTAATTGCGTGGACAATGTGCTGCTGATTGCAGATGATATGACAGAAGGGCTGTTTTATGCGGAATTTGATATGGATGCCATCCGTTTTTACAGAGAACATGAAATGATGGGGAATACCTACCGCAAGGTAAAAGCGTATGATGTGCTGATGAGCAAGGAGATTGCATATCCGTTTATACGGGAGAATCAAGGGTAGATGGCAGAATCCTTCCTGTGAGGGAAATTTGTGAGGGGAATATGGTATCCGGGAAAAATAAACGCAAAATAGTATATGAAGGAAGAAATTATTATTGGTATGTGAGAGTCAATGAACATGGCCACAGAGTGCACATATTATCCGAGGACAAAAAATTGCATTTAGAATATCCTTTTCTGGATACGGAAGTTCCGGTTACACCGCGGGATATCAGAAATCATTTGAATGAATATTATGCTGACCACTTATAGGAGATACCTTTCTGAAAAGGGAGAATGCTTTTTCATTTGGAAAAGGAGCATCAACAATAGAATTCACGCTTCGCGAGGCTTCTACACTAGAATTCCAGAGCAGAATTCCAGTGTCATATATTGTCATGAATAAGAGAAGGGACGGGGAAAAAAGGATGAAGAAAACGGCCATTGTCACCGGTGCGAGCAGAGGAATCGGCTATGCCATTGCCAGGAGGCTGGGGCAGGACGGGTATGGACTCGTGATGCTGGCCACAGGTGAGCAGGAAAAATATGAGGAAGCATTAAACGAGCTGACGAAGCTGGATATCTGCTGGCATTATGTGCAGGGGAACATTGCCTCGTCCGAAGACAGGAAGAGGCTTCTGGAGGAGACGCTCCGGGTATTTGGAAGGGTGGACGTGCTGGTGAACAATGCCGGAGTGGCGCCGCTGGAGCGGAAGGACCTGCTAGAAATGGAAGAGGAAAGCTTTGACCGGGTGATGGGAATCAACACAAAGGGTACCCTGTTTCTGACACAGCTGATAGCAAAGCAGATGCTGCGGCAGGAGCAGACGGGGAAGAAGAGAGGCACCATTGTCAATATTGGCTCCTGTTCCGCGGAAGTGTCCTCCATTTCCAGAGGAGAATACTGCATCTCCAAGGCCGGAGTCTCCATGATTACCCGGCTTTTTGCGGACAGACTGGCGCCGGAGGGAATTCTGGTCCATGAGATTCGGCCGGGGGTGATTGCCACCGACATGACCGGAGCAGTTAAGGAAAAGTATGACGCTATGATAGAAGAGGGCGTATTTCCCATCGGACGCTGGGGAACGCCGGAGGATGTGGCAAATGCGGTAAGCGTATTCTGCTCCGACCAGATTCTGTACACCACTGGAAGTATCCTGGATGTAGACGGTGGATTTCATATCCGGCGGCTGTAGACTTTGGTCGGAAAAAGTGCATAAAGTTGAATTTAAATTGTCAAAAAAGATGCAGTTTTAGAGAATTGAATTGTCAAAAAAAGTGCAATTTTTCTGTTTGCAATCCTCCGAAAAAGTGCATAATCTGTTGACAGCCGGGAATACTGAAAGTATAATAAAAGAAAATCCATTGGCAGGTGGCGGATATGCTGAAACGGAAAATTTATGACGATCTTCTGGACTGGAAGAACAAAAAAAGCAGGGAGTGCCTCCTGGTACAGGGGGCCAGGCAGATCGGAAAGACATTTATCATCGAGGAGTTCGGGAAGAAGGAATACAAAAGCTATGTGTATCTGAATTTCTACCGAAATCCGGAACACAGGCAGATATTTGACGGCTCTCTGGAGCCGGAGGAGATTTATAAGAAAATTTCCCTCTATGTCAAAAACGTTCGGTTTCGAGAAAAGGAGACACTGATTTTCCTTGACGAGATACAGGACTGCCCCAATGCCAGGACGGCGTTGAAATTTCTGGCCATTGACGACAGGTACGATATCATTGCCTCCGGCTCCATGCTGGGACTTCACTATAAGGAGATGGCTTCCATTCCCGTGGGCTATGAGCGCACCATGGAGATGCACTCTCTTGACTTTGAGGAATTCCTCTGGGCTGTGGGCCGGAGTCCTTCTGCCATTTCGGCGTTGCGGGATTTTTATGAGAAAAGCGAAAAGGTGGAGGCCGGAATCCATGAGCAGTTCATGGGGCTGCTGCGGGAATACCTGGTGGTGGGAGGAATGCCCGAAGTGGTCAATACATTTTTGAAGGCCAACAATTATCAGGAAGCCCATGCCACACAGAAGAAAATCATGGAGAGCTACAGAGAGGATATCAAACACTATGCCTCCACAGCCAGCCGGCAGAAAATCAGCGATTGTTATCTGTCCATTCCCCGGCAGCTGGCAAAGGAATATACGAAATTTCAATACAAGGTGGTCAGCAGGGAGGGGAACGCCCGCCGGTATGAGAACTGCCTGAACTGGCTGGTGGATGCCGGTATGATTCAGCTGTGCGTCAATGTGTCCACGCCGCAGTTCCCGCTTGTGGCTTACGAAAAGCCGGACCAGTTCAAAGCCTATGTGACGGATATTGGCCTGTTGACCTCTCTTTACGGATATGACACCCAGGCCGCTCTGCTAAAAGATACGTTGACAGGCCCGGCTAAGGGCGGCATCTATGAGAACCTGGTCTTTGACATACTGACAAAGAGGGGCTTTGGGCTGAATTATTACAAAAATGACAAAAATACACAGGAAATCGAGTTCCTTCTTGTCCGGGACGGCGCGGTCATTCCCATTGAGGTAAAATCCAAACGGGGCGCCACAGTTTCCCTGAACCATTTCATTGATGAATTTGATCCGCCTTATGCCTATAAGCTGGTGGCGGGGAATGTGGGGGTCAGCGATGCAAAAATTACGCTGCCGCTGTATATGGCTATGTTCCTCTGAGGGCGGAAGCTATGG
>JAAWLQ010000364.1 GCA_022797995.1 Lachnospiraceae bacterium | reverse complement strand
TATGATTTTTCCTATGGGGAAGAAATTGTGATAATGCCCCGAAAATATCCTCTGCCCTTCCGGTATATGGGGATGATGGAAAAGCATTATGCCATAATCGGTACGGCACATGTGGAAGAGAATTATCCGCTCTATTACGATGGGGTAAACGAGAAGGGACTTGGAATGGCGGGGCTGAACTTTGTGGGAAACGCGCATTATGGGAAGGCGGTGCCGGACAGAGAGAATGTGGCCACCTATGAATTTATTCCCTGGATACTGGGCAGCTGCGCAGATGTGGGGGAGGCAAGAGAACTGCTGGAGAAAATCAATCTGACGGATGATCTTTTTCAGGAAAAACTGTCGGCGGCTCAGCTTCACTGGATGATTGCCGACAGGAACAGCTGTATTACAGTGGAAGCCATGGACGGCGGGCTGAAGGTTTACGACAATCCGGTTGGCGTGCTGACCAACAATCCGCCCTTTGAACAGCAGATGTTCGCGCTGAATAACTATATGCATCTGTCACCGGAGGACCCGAGAAATCTTTTCGCAGCCGGGCTGCCATTGCAGATTTACTGCCGGGGGATGGGAGCGCTGGGACTGCCGGGGGATTTGTCTTCTCAGTCCCGTTTTGTGCGGGCCGCCTTTGTCAGGATGAATTCCCGTTCCGGAGATTCGGAGGAGGAAAGTGTCGGCCAGTTTTTCCATATACTGGGCTCCGTGGAGCAGCAGAGGGGATGCTGCAATGTGGGAGAGGATAAGTACGAGATTACCATCTATACTTCCTGCTGCAATGCGGATAAAGGAATTTACTATTACACCACCTATGAGAACCGGCAGATTACAGGAGTGGACATGCACAGAGAAGACCTGGAGAGCGGCGCTCTGGCAAGGTATCCAATGCTTCGGGAGCAGCAGATCTACATGCAGAATGGAGCTTCCGGCAGCTTTTTATCATGAATCCTCCTGGCCAGATACAGCACCGGTGTGTCAAGCAATGATGTGAAAATGTATATCACATAGCTTGAGGCAAAAATAGACAGAAGGGTTTTGTTGTCATAGGTGCCATAAAATGCGAACAAAGTGAAAAGAAATGTGTTCAAAATCTGACTTATCAAAGTAGAGCCATTGTTTCTGAGCCAGAGAAACTTTCGTCTGTCACCGTATTTTTTCTCCGTGAAGTTCCACCATTTGTGATAGAGCCATACATCGAACATCTGACTTATGGCATAGACCAGGAAGGAAGAGAGCAGCATTCTGGGCGTGCTGGAGAAAATCTCCCTGATGAAACCCATGACCAGGTCACTTTCGGCGGGAAGGTACAGCAGCCAGCTCTGGCTGAGCAGCAGGAAGAACAGAGAAGTGAACATGCCAATCCACACGGCTTTGTTGGCTTCCTTTCTGCCCTCGCATTCGGAGAGGATATCTGTGATCAGGAAGGTTACGGCAAAAAGCACATTACCCAGAGTCTGTTCCATGCCGAAAGCATTGATCAGAATCAGAACCTCAATATTGGCGAGAATGGTGGCGATGGCAGACAGACAGTACAGCCCGGATTTGCCGAAGAAACGGTAAGCTGCCAGCGCCATGGAATAGATGAAAATCAGGGAAGCGGATAATAAAAGCTCGTTTGTCATAGTCTGTGTATTCCTTTCTGCATTTCAGCCCACGCCGAAGTCCGTATTTTCCATTAAAATATCCACACGGTCATTATCTGTGTATTTCGGATAGAGCTCTCTTCTGAACAGGGAGATAACTTCACTGTCCGGTCTGACCGATGTGCTGTTTTCGCACATAATGTTCAGGCAGATGCGCTCAAAGTAAGTGAGGCCCAGGGAAATATCCCGTTCCATGGAGGCTAAGGTCTGACCGCTTATGCCGAAGAGAAAGTTTGCCTCGTCAAAACAGCGGCTGACAGTTTCAGGATCCCGATCAGGGATCCCTTTTTTCAGCACATTTTCACGGAAGGCCCAGTCAAAGGTTTCCAGACCCAGCTTCATTTTCAGATCGAAACCGGAAAATTCCTGTCTGAGTGCGGGAATTTTTTCCTTATATAAATAGTGGGATTCAAAGTGGATAGTAGTAATATTTTTTCCCCGACATACCGCCTTGAGCAAATCCAGCGTACGGGAATCAAGCTCGAAGACAGAGCCGCTGTTGATGACTTCCAGATCGCCGAATTCTCCGGTGACCTGGCTGAGGACATCACGATTCAAAAGGTAGTTGGCGTCTTCGTCGGCGCATTTATCCAGATGATAGTCACAGAACGGACATTGTCCGTACACACATCCTCTGCCGCGAAGCAGTACAATTTCTCTTTTGCGTTTCTCCAGAATTTTACTGTATCTTTCCATAAATAAAAAAGGCGTCCAAAGGACGCGGCAGGGCATAATATCCCTGCATCCTCCTTAGTTTTGATTTTGAAAAGGCGGATAACCCTCTCAGGGCAGGATGGTTACGAACTGCCCTCGGAAAACAGAGATATTTCTATCAAAACCGTTTTCCAACGGATTTTATTTTACTCCATGACTTTCAGGTTTGTCAATGAAATTTACAAAGGTTGATTTTTGTCGGGAGGTAATTTGAAATCAGAAGATATGCCGGATATTTCCGTAACAGCTCAGGGCCCTGTCTGAACTGTTACATATTTCCAGCCGAAACCGAATTATTTTGTATTTCAGCACTTGACTATAGTCATGAATGTGACTATAATGAAACGAGAAGTGCGCCGGTACAAGAAAAGGCGGGATTATACAGTAACCGACAGAGAATCTGTGACTGATATGAGAGTGGAAATGCCGGGGAAGGAGGATACAGCCGGATGAAGATTAAGAAAAAGAAGGAAAAGCGAGTCCGGCGAATCCTGGTGAGAACTTTACTGGGAGTTGTGGTCCTGATTTTCACAGGCGCCATCGTTTTTCTTGTCACGCAGATATCGGGGAAGAACAGTCTCTACAGTCATGCGGACAGCGGAGAAATGATTACCACCCTGAGTGCTCTGGCCACGGAACTGGGAGGCGCACCGGAGGAAGAGGAAGAAGAGGAGGAGGACTGGCAGTCCGGCGATATCCGCTACAACGGGGTTCATTATCGTCATAATGATGACATTCTGACCTTTCTCTTTCTGGGAATTGATAAGCTGAATGAAGTTGCGCCAGTGGAGGATGGCATTGACGGAGGTCAGTCTGATGCTGTTTTTCTGCTGATATTGAATCCTCACAGCAAGGAAATCTCTGTCATTGGAATTCCCAGGGATACCATGACAGATGTGGAGATATATGATGAAAAAGGAATCTACTGGGGGACTGAGAAAGCCCAGATTTCCATTCAGCACGGTTACGGAGACGGGGCGGAGATCAGCTGTGAACGGAGCAAAAAGGCAGTATCCCGCCTGTTTTACGGGCTGCCTGTCAACGGATATTGTGCCATCAACATGGGTGCCATTCCTCTGATCAATGATGCGGTGGGAGGAATTGAGGTAAATGCCGTGGAGACCATGGACTATGGAGAGCTTAGGGTCAAAGAGGGTGAGACGATTCATCTGGATGGGATGGAGGCCTATTATTACCTGCACAACCGGGATACGGAGAGTTTTAACAGTGCGGGCAGGCGCCTGGAACGTCAGAAGCAGTACCTGACAGCCTATGCATCTGCTGCCATCAGTGCCCTGAAAGAGGATCTCACGTTTCCACTGACATTGTACAACACTTTGAGCAAATACATGGTGACGGATATCGGAGTGGACGAGATCAGTTATCTGGCCGGACAGGTGGCCGGGTACCGTTTTTCAGGTGAAAATCTCCATGTGCTGCGGGGAGCAACGGTACAGGGAGAAATATATGAAGAATTTTATCCGGATGAAAAGGCTCTCTATGAGCTGATTCTGGAAGTGTTTTATGAGGAAGTGGAATAGAGGAGCAGGGGAGCCTGCCATAAGCGGAGAAGCTGCCAGGAGCAGAAGGCCTGCCACAGGCCGGAGAAGCCGACGGGAGCAGAAGGTTCTGCTTTAATCCGGATTAGCGTAGGTCATACCAGGCGGCAGGAGAGAAGAACGGAAGCACTTTTTGGGTGGAAGAAAAGGAGAGAAAGGAAACCGGAGGAAACCGACAGCGGGACACAGCTGCGGAAGAAGGCCGGGAAATGCGGAGGAAATGAAAAAGAGTAAAAAACAACTGATTATAAAAATTGTTCTGGGCATAGCAGGGCTTGTGGCGGTGTACTTTCTGGGAAGAGGAATCAGCCACCTGATGTACGGGGGTTCCAGTGACCCGGAAGACCAGCAGGCACAGACAGACGAAAGCCTGCCGCCGCCGAAAGCGGCATTGACAGAGGAGGAACTGGAAGAATTTTTCCGCTCCGCCAAAGAGAGTGCCACTGCTTCCGCCGCGGAAAAAGAAGAGGCGGAACCGAAATCGGAGGAATCGAAGGCCGACGAGGAAAGCGGAACGGCGGAACCCACAGGAGAGGAAGAGGGAGGAGAG
>JAAWLQ010000363.1 GCA_022797995.1 Lachnospiraceae bacterium | reverse complement strand
GATGCGCCCGTCCTCCAGAAAGAGAATCCGGTCGCAGAATCGTGTGGAGCTCAGACGGTGGGAAATGAAGACTGCCGTCTTCCCCTGAATCATCTCATCATATTTCTCATACATCTCACTTTCCGCAATGGGGTCCAGGGCTGCCGTCGGCTCATCGAGAATGACAATGGCCGCGTCCTTGTACAGGGCTCTGGCCAGCATCAGCTTCTGCATCTCCCCGCCGGACAGGGTCACGCCTTCCGGGTCCAGATCCCGGTTCATCACGGTATTCACACCCTTCGGCAGTTCCTCCACCCGTTCCAGAAGTCCGGCTTTCTCCAGGCTTTCCCGCAGTTTCCCGCCGTCCTCCTCCTCTTCTCTCACACAGGTCACATTCTCCGCCAGCGGAAAGGAAAAGGCGGACACATCCTGAAACACCACGGCAAACTCCCGGAATAATTCCTCCCTGGACAGGCCGCTCATGTCCTGGCCGTCCAGGGTAATCTTCCCGGCAGTGGGACGATACAGCCCGCACAGAAGCTTGACCAGAGTGGTCTTCCCGGCTCCGTTCAGGCCCACCAGCGCCAGCCTCTCTCCCGGCCGAATCCTCAGATTCAGATTGTGTATGGTATCTTTCTCGTTCCCTTCATAGCGAAAGCACACATTTTCCAGACAGATTTCATGGATGCTTCCCGGATGTGCGGGCGTCTCTCCCTCTTCTTCCGGGACACCGAAATCCATAAAATCCCGATAGCCATCCATCAGCTTCTCATTCTGGGAAATCTCCTGCAATGCCCCGAACACCCCTCTCATCCAGCCTTCGAATCCCGCGGCGATTCCCACATACAGCAGGAACTCCGGGAGGGTGAGGTTCCCGCCGGCCATCTGCCAGAGCAGCCAGCCGTACAGAATCACATTTCCACAAAAAGATAACAGGCTCTGCCCGATCCCCGCCGCCGCAAATCCGTTCTGCCCTCTGTCCAGGAGAGCGCAGACTTTCCCGATGCACTCCCGCAATGCCCGGAGAAACCATATATCCATCCGGTAAAGGCGGATATCCTTTCCGTTTCCGGAATCCACGGACACTCTCCGCAGGTAGTGGAAACGTTTCCACTCCTGCTCCACTTCATCGTCCATTCGATATACCCTCCTGCCGGCCAGCATGTGAAAGCAGGAAGTCAGCATGGTCTGTACGATCAGAAGCAACAGTATGAGCAGGCTGGCTCTCCCCACGATCACTCCGTACAGCACGAGCCCCGCCAGATGTAAAAACAGCTCACAGAATCCCTTCGCATAAGCCTCTATCCCCACTTCGTTTCCGGAGTACAGGTTTCGCCTCGCCGCCTCCCATTTTTTCTGTCCTGCTGCACTCTCCCGGCTCTGTCCGTCCATCAGCAGCGTCTTCCTGCAAAAGTCCTCCGCCATATCCAGCCGGAACAGAAAAAGCGCTTCCCTGCACAGAGAGCTGAAATGACTCTGCAGAAAACGGACCATCTGCAGCAAAATCACATATCCCGCCACCAGCAGCAGAATCTCCTCCGGCCGCCTGCCGCTCACAAGACAGGCGGCCACCGCTCCCGCCAGCGCCGCCTCCAGGAAGGGCAGCAACACGCTGAGTATCATGTCCGTCACACAGATGCCTATGGCCCGGCCGCCCTCCTTTTGCCTCAGATGAAATACCGTATAGCGAAAATTTCCCCGCATTTTTCTGACCTCCTATTCCAGTTCCGTCACGAAGCATATCATGCCCCTTACCACCATAATAAAACAGGAACCCCCGTCTGTGGAGATTCCCGCACGAAATGTATGATTTTTTTCACCAAATGTCAGGCGAGGGGCATGGTCACCTCCGCGGCGAATATTCCCGGCTCGTTCGCCAGGTTCAGATAGCCGTCGTACTTGTCCACAGCCGCCTGGACCCGCTTCATCCCCAGGCCATGGTTCCCCCTTTTCCGGGTGATATAATTCCGCTGGTTAAAGTCGGGCTCTTCCCTGGCAGAATTCTGTACGGAGAGATAGAGCTGGCTTCCGTTCACCGCCATATAAATCCGCAGGAAACGGCCGGTCTCTACTGTCTGCACACAGGCTTCCAGCGCATTGTCCAGCAGATTCCCCAGAATCACGCACAGGTCCACATCTTCCACCCCTATCTGCTCCGGCACCTTCACCTTGCAGCTGACAGAAATTTTCTGCCGTCTGGCCAGGGTCAGCTTACTGTTCAAAATGGCGTCCACCATCAGATTCCCCGATTTAACCACGGTGTCCACCCGGTCCAGCTCCTGCTCCAGCTCATCCAGATAAGTCCGGACCCCATCCAGATTTCCCATGCTCAGCTGAGCCTTCATCACCTGCATGTGATTGTGATAATCGTGACGCCAGCCCCGCATGTCCATATAGATTTCCCGGATTTCCCCATAGCTGTGCTCCATCAGCTCCCTGCGGAACTCCTCTGTCCGGAAGGCAAAGCCTTTCTGATAGAAATAAAGCGTCCCCTCCACCGTGAGAAAAAGCAGCACTTCCAGCAGCACGCCTCCCCACAGGAGAACGCTTTTCAGCGGCTCCTCCACTCTGATTTCCCCTGTGCCGGCCAGCAGCCACAAAAAGGCGGATACCAATGTAAATGCCCCGGTCGCAAGGCCCCCGTTTGCCATGCTCAGACTGTCTCTTTTTCCCGACAAAAGGAATAAGAAAACAAGCAGAATGCCGCCGTTTACCGCAAACCACATCTCCGGCGGCATCACAGCCGCTGCCGCCAGGCACAGACCCGGCAGCAATATCCTCCACCACTGCCTCCTGAACGGTTCGGCGTCAAAAAACAGATCATACAGCAGAATTACCCCGGAAATCAAAAGCCATATCAGCCAGAGAGGAAGAAGAATGGAAAGCATCACCAGCGCCCCGGTGAGCCCGAATCCCACCGCCTTCTTTCCGGCTCCTTTTTCCATGCTGCCCGTCTGTCCCGCGTAATACCAGTATAAAACCAGCCACAGAACCGTAAAAATCGCTTGTTCTCTCATTCCGCCCTCCCGCGGTAATACTCCAGATAAGCCTGATTCAGCGCCTCCCATCTGCCGCGGGCCACTGGAAGCGCTTCTCCGCTGTCCAGCAGGATTTCCTTCCTGTTGATCCTGGCCACACAGGCCAGATTCACAAGGAAGGATCGGTGAATCCGGAAAAAGGTATCGCTTACTTCCTGCAGTCGTTCCTCCAGACGCTGAATTCCCACCGTGCATCGCACCGGCTCCCGGGCTCCCCGGCCGTGAATCCAGGTGTCATGGGCTGTGCTCTCCAGATAAGCCACTTCCGCCAGTTTCACCCTTGCCATCCCTCCTGCCGTCTCAAACAGCAGAGCGGCCGGCTCCTTCTCCAGGCGCCAGACTGCTCTGTCCAGACAGGCAAAAAGCCGCTTTTCCTCCACCGGCTTCACCAGGTAGGACACAGCCTCCACCTCATAACCCTCGGTTGCATACTCCCCAAGGCCTGTCACAAAGACAATCTGCATTTCCTTCCCCTCCGCCCGCAGCCTGCGGGCCAGGGACATCCCGTCTAATCCCGGCATGTCGATGTCCAGAAGCAGAAGGTCCGGGTCCCTTTTCTCCTCCCGCAGAAAAAGGAACTGTTCCGCGTTCCTGCAGCTGTCCACCCGAACCGGCCGTTTCCGCTCTCCGGCCCAGGCCTTCACGGCCGTTTCCATCCAGGACAGCTGTGCCGGTTCATCGTCGCAGATGATAATGTACAGACTTTCCAATCCGGTTTCCTCCTCTTTTATTCACATTAATAAATATTTGTCTGCCCATTATGATTCTTTTCGCAAACGGTATATGTCCGTCACATATTTCATGAATAACAAAGTGAGTACATAATCTTTATATTGCGATGCATCCATGCCTCAGCGCAGCGCATCACAGCTCGCCCATAGAGAACTGTATAATTCTGTCTTTTTGACCACCATCTTACGCTTTCTCCTTCTTTTGTAACAGGCAAATTAGTAGCCTCAAGGCGTTGAAACTAACTCCCTATATTTTTTATCATTCCTCATCTTTTCAATAAGTTCCCTGTTCTTCTCCCTGCTTTTCTGCAATTCCTCCATATCGCATTCCTCACAGTTGGAAGGCTGTATAATTTTCAAGGGAATATTGTCGAATTCCAAATCATTCAACACATAGTTTCTGCTCATAAAATAATCCCTCCCTAGCTATAAAACAATCCTGTCTCACTACACCTTGCTAAAAATGCCAGCGCTCTGTGGTATCGGTCATTGACTGTAGAGGAACAATCCAAACCGTCTACACACTCGTTAAACAATTGTATTGTTTCCTTTTCAGAATATTTTTTATCTTTGTACAAATAGTGGACTTTCCCCTGATTACTGACCACAACCAAAATGGAGATTCCTCTGTTTGCCACGAAAAATCTGATATCATCTAAGGAAAATGTCTGTAAAGAGGGATGGTTATGGAGAATCACAACCGTACACATCTTTGCCGAAACAATCAGGTGATTGGACTGTGTATCAGA
>JAAWLQ010000362.1 GCA_022797995.1 Lachnospiraceae bacterium | reverse complement strand
GCCATGGAGATTTATAATTACGGGAGTGACGGAGACGGCATGTACGGATACAGTCCCCAGGTCTATGATGAGATGCTGCGCAGCGGGCAGAGATTGTATGCAGTTGCCACGGATGATAATCATAATCGCAGGAAGCCGGAGGATCTGCTGTGGGATTCTTTTGGCGGCGCGGTCATGATCGGGGCCCGGGAGCTGACCTATCCTGCGGTGATGGAGGCCTTGCAGAAAGGACATTTTTACAGCAGTATCTCTTTGGATGGACGTAAGGACGGTCCCAGAATAGAGGCATTGTATCTGGACGGCGACAGGCTTGTGGTGCGCAGCAGTCCGGTGGAGAGAATCTATGTCAAGACCAGTGGCAGACGCTGCTATCAGTCGGGAGCGGTGCCCGGAGGGACCATCACGGAGGCTCAGTTCAGATTAAGAGGAAAAGAAGGCTATATCAGAATCTCTCTTCGGGACTGTGAAGGGAGATATGCGGAGAGCAATGCTTATTTTCCCGATGAGATCTGGATGAGGCGGTAGATATGAATTTTGTACTGTATTCCTGCTTTGCATTGCCGCCCGGAGCGGCGCTTTATACATTGTATTTTATTCTGCTGAAAGCCGGACTGCACAGAGAAAGTCTCATTGCCAAATGTGCGGTGACTTTTCTGTCTGTGGCTTCGGCTGGATTTGCTGTCTGCCTGAAAGGCGGGAACCCTCTGGCGGAGCCGGCCTTCTGGTTTTTTGTGCTGTGTACCGGAGCAGACGCATTGCTGGGAATTTACTTCATACCGGGGATGCTGCTCTTCGGCGGGGCCCATTTCTGCCTGATTGTGTGGATGGTAGAAATGGTCTCCGGCGGTGGAAACCAGATGGTGTGGACATCGGTTGTGGTGTGGCTGCCGATATATACCTTCACGCTGATCCTTTTTCGGAAAGAATTGCAGAAGCTGGGCAGGCGCCGTCTGCCCTTTTGCCTGTATTCGGCATTGCTGTCAGCCTCTTTTGCATTGGGGCTGACGGTTCCTTTCGGGGCGGGAGAAACTTATCTGACGTTGGCTTTGGGGATATTGTGCTTCTTCGTGTCAGATATGATGGTGGGGAAAGCCACGCTTTCAAGCCTGCCGCGCTGGTGCCAGAAGCCGACAATGGGACTGTATTGGGGTGGGGTGTACCTGATTTCCGCGGCGTTGTGGATATGAAAATGAATGTGAAATTTCTGAAAAGAAAACAGACAGAAAATTTCAGAAATGTCTTGACAATACGACAAAACGTGTTATTCTATACTTATAAAGCATATTAATTTCTTGAACATATTATTCGGATTTTCAAATTATCTAAATTCCATTCAGAAACTCTATGCTTTAATCCAAATTATAATTTAGAAGGGCAGGAGTTTCCGTTATGGTCTTCCTGTCCAGGACAGGAGGAAACATGAAGCGATTGGAAGACATGAATCTGGTGGACGACTTTCTGGCTTACAGTCTGACCATTCATAAAACGTATGGGGAAGAGGCATCCAGGTACATCTTGGGGTGTATTCTGCAGAAAAAGATCCGACACCTCGTGGTGGTGCCGCAGAAGACCTGGTACGGAGAGACGCCTAAAAGCCATGGAGTGAGGCTCGATATTTATCTGGACGAAGAGGACGGGGAGCTCTATGATTTGGAGCCGGACCAGAATAAAAGCGCTGATGATGCGGAGGTACTGCCCCGGAGAGTGCGTTTTTATCATTCTAAGATAGATGCTGGGAATCTGGCTGCCGGGGAAGATTACAAGGTATTGAGGAATGTAGTAGTAATATTTATTACCACGTACGATCCATTTGGGTTAAATCGTATGATTTACACAATAAAAAATGGTTGTGTAGAGGAACCGGGACTGGCTTATGAGGACGGAGCCAGAACAATATTCTTATACACAAAAGGGACGAAGGGAAGTCCGTCGAAAGAATTACAGCTGCTTGCCAGATACCTGGAACATTCTACAGCGGAAAATGCAGGAACTGCAGGACTGGCGAGGCTGCATGAGATGGTAATGGAAGTGAAAGCAGACAGGGAAGTGGGGCTGGCGTATATGAAGGCAATTGAAATTGAAAAACGGATAAGGGAGGAAGGAAGAGCAGAAGGAAGAGCAGAGGCGATATTGGATTTGCTGGGAGAGGCCGGTTGCATTTCGGAGGAGCTGGAGAAAAGGATTCGGGAACAGAAGAATCTTGAGATATTGAGGAGCTGGCAAAGACTTGCAGCAAAGGCTGGAAGTGCTGAGGAGTTTGAAAGCCTGATTTTGAGAAATTCATAATACATCTGACGTTGGCTGCGGGAATATTGTGCTTCTTCGTGTCAGATATGATGGTGGGGAAAGCCACGCTTTCAAGTCTGCCGCGCTGGTGTCAGAAGCCGGCAATGGGGCTGTACTGGGGCGGGCTTTATCTGATCTCCGCGGCATTGTGGATATGAAATAAATGCGGACGCAGGATTTCATCTATTTTTCAATCTGTATCTATCCAAAATAACCAAATCCCCAAATGGAAAACTATAAGAAATATACAAAAACCAGAATGATTTGTCATGTTTTCGCCTGGAAATCTTGTGTTTGTGGTACTCCATGATAGAATAAAATAGCTGTAATGCGATGAAACGAGAACAGGAAAGGAATGGCGGACAATCAGTCTGCCTGACGGGTAAAATATGAAAATTGAGACATTGATGGAGTATGATCTCCAGCTTCCTGCAAAGCAGGTGCGTTCCGTGCCTGTGGCTCTGGGAGAAGGGAAAGAAGGCGTTTTGTTTGTGTACTCCCGGGAGGGCGGCGTGGATCCGGGGGAAGAATTCTATCATCATCCTGTGGATACCTTGAAGTTTGCAGTGTTTGACGGTGAGGGGAACAGACTCTGGGTAAAGGACCTGGGCCCCGGGGTCATTCCGGGTGTCTGGTTTTGTCCGGTGCTGCCTCTTGATCTGGACCAGGATGGAGTGGATGAAATTTATTTCCTGAATAATATCAGTCCGGACACCCCTTTTTCCTTTCTGTACAGAAAGCTGGAGGCGTTGGACCCGCGCAGCGGGGAGACAATGGGAAGGTGGGACTGGCCTCAGAATACGTTTCAGGAGCGTCTGTCATTGTGCTATCGGTTTTATCTGGTTGCCGGCTATGATCACGGAGAGCCGGTGCTGATTACTTCTCAGGGGACCTATGGTGATATGTATCTTCAGGGATATGGGCCTGGAATGGTGAAAAAGTGGGAAACTGTGATCCGGAAAAGTGATCCGGGCCCCCGGGCAAGTCATCTGACACCGGTGTTGGATTTCAATGATGACGGTGTGGATGAGCTGTTCTGGGGAGAGCGTCTGCTGAGCGTGGCGGATGGCAGTGAAGTATTGTGCTGCGATAAATACAGTTACCGCGGTCATTCGGATATCATCATCCCTTTTCTCAATTTTGAGACAGAGGAGAGATTTATTTTTACCTGCAGAGAGGGAGACGAGCGGGAAGGGGTTCCCAGGGTGGTAACCTTCCGTGAGGACGGGACCAGGGCCTGGACGGCGCTGGAGCACGGTCATATGCATTTCGCCTGGCTGGCCACCGTCGGAGAGGATGGGGAATACCGTCGTGTGATTATGGCTATGGACCTGATCCGTTATCCCGGAGAGACAGGGCTGGTGGAAGGGGAACCGGTGGAGTATTACTTTGACGCCTATACCGGCGAACAGATGGAGATGAAATTTCCGTGCTATGGTTCCTGGCTCTTTCCCATTGATATCAACGGGGATGGCTATTCGGAATTCTTCTGCTGTGAGGGCGAGCTGGCGGGCTGGCTGCTGGACCGGCACGGAGAGAAAATTAAAAAGCTGGAAGGAATGCAGGTCAAAAATGGCCGGATACTGAAGCAGTTCGCATGTGAACAGATGATGCTGACAGATGAAAAGGGAATTGTGCGGGTGTATGGGGATGCGGAGGCAGAGCCGGGCGAACTGTTCCGGAAGAGGCATGACTATAAAGGATATCATGCTTTCCAGCAGCGTCTGATGGCCAGCGGTTATAATCACTACCGCAGCAATATTTCCTGTGGAATTTGAGGGGCAGGTTTCGCAGTCGTTGCAAAGGGGAGACATGAATATGGATATATTAAAAACAGTATATGAAAATACGATTCACAGAGGAACCGCTGATCTGGGCAGCGGAAGAGGAATGGATATCTGGCAGTGGGACGAGGGTGTGGCCCTGTATGGATTTTCCAAAGCTTTTGAGAAGACCCGGGATCCGCAGATCCTGGATTTTATGAAAATGTGGCTGGACTATCATATTGACAGGCAGGATTTCGGGCTCAGCATCAACACTACCGCGCCTCTTCTGGGGGTGCTGACACTGTTGGAGCAGGGGATAGACAAACCGACGTATCGCAGCCTGTGCAAAAGATTTGCAGACTGGTGTATGGCGGAGGCACCCAGAGCGGACAGAGGATGCTTTGAACACTCCTGTACCGCGAACCGGTATCCCAACCAGATCTGGGCGGACACTTTATTTATGG
>JAAWLQ010000361.1 GCA_022797995.1 Lachnospiraceae bacterium | reverse complement strand
TGAGGAAACCAGGAATGAGTGGTGCGAGCCTGTGGATGATGAGGCATACGGAAAGTTAGGATAGCAAGCGAGGACATTTATGAAAAAAATAGTTGCAAGTCTGATTTTTATGGCTATGCTGGTTTCTCTGGCTGCCTGTGGCAGCAGAACGGATAAGGATGCAGAAACTACAAAAGAGTCCGCAGTGATGGAAAGCGGTAGTGTATCGCCCGTAACAGAGAAGGATGGCGCAGAGCCAGAGGAAACCGGCAGCGCAAATACGGAAGCGGAAGAAAATGCAGAAAATGCCACGGAGGATGCTGTTACAGATCCGGAAAACAGAGAAGGTGCGGCCGAGGATAACAAATCCGCACCGGAGGAAACAGACCGAAGTGCAGACCATATGGAGGATCATACCATGAAAATAACAGCAGGTGACACTTCATTCACGGCGACACTTGCAGATAATTCATCCGTGGAGGCACTGAAGGAACTTCTTACAGAGGGACCGCTTACAATCAACATGAACGATTATGCGGGGATGGAAAAGGTTGGCCCCATCGGAACAAGCCTTCCGAGGAATGACGAGCAGATTTCTACCGGAGCCGGTGACATTATCCTGTATCAGGGAAATTCCCTTGTGATCTACTATGATACCAATTCATGGGATTTTACGAGAATCGGGAAGATTGAGGGCGTGACGGGTGAGGAGCTTTTGGAGGCCTTTGGCGATGGGGATGTGACGGTCACATTCTCTTTGGAATAGAACCTGTGAGGAGGAAGGGAGGTTGACAGTGAAAGAAAAACGGTTTAGAAAGATGGCGGTATCCTTATCCTGTATGGTGCTGATTGCTGCTCTGACTGCGTGCGCTTCCACTTCTGTTCAGACAGAAGAAAAAGAAAGCGCTGACCTGCAGCAGAACAGGGTGGAGGCTTCAGGGGCAGACGAACAGCCTGTGCAGGACAGCGGGAATGCAGAACAGGAGAATTTGGATAGTGTGCAGGATAAGGATCATGTGTTGCTGGATGCGGCAGATGCGGACCTGACTTCCACACAGGAAACGTCTGCTGAAGGTGATAGTTTACCAACTGTCTATATGACGACCGAAATCAGTGCAGAAAGCCTTATGGCAGTCTACGAGGCGCTGGGCGCGTCGCCGTCCGGCAGGATTGCGGTTAAGCTGTCCACGGGAGAGCCGGGGAGTAATTATCTGCGCACCGACCTGATCGGGGATTTTGTCATGTCTTTGGAAGATCCGACCATCGTGGAGTGCAATACAGCCTATGGAGGTTCCAGGGCAAATACGGCAATGCACTATCAGGTGGCGGAGGATCACGGGTATACCGCAATCGCAGATGTGGATATTATGGATGAAAACGGTTCTATGACGCTGACCGTGGAAGGCGGCGATAACCTGACGGAAAACTATGTGGGCGCTCATTTTGAAAATTATGATTACTATGTGATTTTATCCCATTTCAAAGGCCATACAATGGCAGGATTCGGGGGCGCGATTAAAAATATTTCCATTGGCATTGCATCCTCCGAAGGGAAAGCACATATCCACAGCGGCGGCACCGGCGGAAATATGTGGGGCGGAGACCAGGATGCCTTTCTGGAATCCATGGCAGAAGCCGGGAAATCCGTTGTGGATTATCTGGACGGGAATATCCTGTATATCAATGTGATGAACCGCCTGTCTGTGGACTGCGATTGTGACGGAAACCCCGCCGAGCCGGATATGCACGATATCGGTATTTTGGCTTCTTTTGACCCCGTGGCGCTGGATCAGGCGTGTGTTGACCTTGTATATGCGGCTGGGGATGGACAGTCTCTGATAAACCGTATTGAATCAAGGAATGGGCTGCATACATTGGAACAGGCAGAGAAAATCGGCCTTGGAAGCCGGGAATATCAGCTCGTAAATATAGATGAGTGATGTATTACGGCAGGGCTGGTGCCTGGACGCGTTATTTCTCAACCAGGGAGCGGACAATATCCAGAAACTGCTTTGTTTCCGGGTTTGGTTCCGATGCAGAAAGAATCCCGTAGGGAATCCTGTAATCCACCTCAAAAGGAATCGTAACCAAAGAGGGATGGACTTCACTCCAGGCATCCAGGCTCAACAAAATACAGCCTTCTTTCGCACATCGGTTAAACACTTCCAGATCGTAATGATGCGGAAGATCCACGATGGTGATTTCCGGATGTCCCTGTTCTATATCCGCACGTATTTTATCGTTGACAGGGCTGTTGCCCCTGGCCTGCATGAGAAAACGCTCCCCGTACAAATCCTTATAGGAGATGCTTTTTTTCCCGGAAAGAGGATGGGGCTTTGGCATTGCCAGACAGAAACGGTATAGTCCCAATTCCAGAAACTTTGAAATCTTTGCCACGTTCACGGAATTATGAGGTCCTATCATCAGGTCATATTTTTTCCCCACGTTTGAAAAAGCAGCCCTTGTGCTGGTGTCCTCAAAGGGAACGATTTTTAACTTGAAATGAGGATGCCTGTCGCTGACAGAGTTCCATAAATCCATCAGAATCTTGCAGGGGTACAGGGCAGAGGTGCCGATGCGGACAACCCTCTGTCCGGCATTTTGCGCTTTGTAGGCACGGTCAATGGCTTCGCCCGAAAACTGTATGATCGCTTTGGCATCCTTGTAAAGGGATTCTCCGGCATTTGTCAGCTTTATCCCCTGATTGGTGCGCACCATCAAAGAGAGTCCGATATGCTGTTCCAACAGGTTCATCTGTTTCATAATGGCCGTTGGGGATATAAAAAGTTTTTCCGAAGCTTTTAGGAAACTCCCGCAATCCGCAACCTCTATAAAAGTGTTCAGAGCCTGATTATACATAAGGTTTATCCCTCTTTTGCTTAAACTTTTGGTAAAAGCAATTTTACTATTTCGGAACTTCCATGTCAAGCGGCGGACTTGTAAAATAGAATCGGCAGATTTGTATAGAAAGTGAGGAAACAAAATGAAATCAAAGAAAAAGGCACAGATAATTACATTATGTATGGCCGTTGCGATATTGACGGCGGGGTGGAATCGGATACCATTTTTTTACGAAGGATGCAGGACCTGAGAGGAATCCGATTCCAGAAGACATACCGGAAATGTCATCAGAGGAATCTGGCGCAGAGCAGGTTCAGCAGCCGGACAGAATAGAGAGCGGGACAGAGACCGGAACAGAAGTGAGAGAAGTAAATGACAATTTTATACTGCTGGACGGAGGGACATTCCTCATGGGAAGCCCCGAAAGCGAAAGGCAGAGAGAGCCGGACGAAGCTGCCCATGAGGTGACGATCAGCCCGTTTTATGTAGACCCTTATGAAGTGACGCAGGGAGATTATGAAACACTCATGGGAGAAAATCCCAGTTATTTCAGCGGGGACAATCTTCCGGTGGAAAATGTGACATGGTATGAAGCCATTGCATACTGCAATGCCTTAAGTGAAAGCCGTGGCCTGACGCCGGTTTATACCGTGAAGGGAGATACGGTCAGCTGGAACCGAAGCGCTGACGGCTACCGTCTTTTAACCGAGGCGAAATGGGAATATGCCGCCAGGGCAGGCACATCCACCGTATTCAACGCCGGAAACCAGATTACCAGCGAGGATGCGAATTTTGAGGGCAGCTACCCGTATCTGATTGAAGAAAACTATGTGAACCACAGGGATTCGGAAGTAGTGACCAGCAACTACCGTGGGGAAACCATCAGCGTTGACAGCCTGGAGCCGAATCAGTTTGGACTTTATAATATGTACGGGAACGTGTCGGAGTGGTGCTTTGATTATTATGGGGAATATGCGCCGGAGCAGACGGACGATCCGGCAGGGGCATTGTCCGGTTCCCTTCGGGTGAACCGTGGAGGAAGCTATATTGACTTCGCAAAGCATTTACGGAGCGCATACCGTTCCGCAACCAATCCCATAGATACAGACCGGAATTTAGGGTTTCGGGTTGCCAGAAACGCACAGGCGGGGGAGGGTGTTATAGAAACCACTTATTCACTGGATATTCAGATGCCGGAAAATCCCCGGATTCTGATTGCCTATTTTTCCTACTCCGGCAATACGGAACATGCCGCAGAGATTATTCAGCAAAAGACGGGAGCGGATCTGGTGGAAATAGAAATGGAGAATCCGTACAGGGGGAATATCTACGAGGTTTCTCAGGCAGATTTAAACCAGAATATCCGTCCGGCGCTTCGTACCCATGTGGAAAATATGGAGCAGTATGATGTGATTCTGTTGGGCTACCCTACATGGTGGGCAACCATGCCCATGCCGGTATATTCCTTTGTGGAGGAATACGATTTCGGCGGAAAGATTATCATTCCTTTCAGTAGCCACGGGGGAACCATGTTTGGGGACAGCGTATCAGACCTTTCAAAGCTGGTGCCGGATTCCTATGTGGGAATCGGCTTTGAGTTTAACTATTCCGGCGGCAGCGGGCTTTCCGATGAAATCTCTGAATGGCTTGCGTTAAGCGGGATTGAGGAATAGCAGGACATGAAGCGGAAAATGAAAAT
>JAAWLQ010000360.1 GCA_022797995.1 Lachnospiraceae bacterium | reverse complement strand
AGAGGTTGCCAAAGCCATCTGGGGGCAGTATCCGGGCATTCCTTCCTTCCGCCCGGGAAACAGTAAAGGCTTATGCCAGAGGAATGGATGAAGAAGAGATCACTGTAGAAGAGGAAATCACTGCGGCAGGAGCGGTCCTTCATACCGGAAGCATCAGTGATACCGGAGAGATGAAAGGGCATCCGCTGATGTTCTATCTGACCGGAGAGGATATAGCTTCCGTTCGCTTCTCCTGCAGGCAGCAGCAGATAAACTTTGTGGACTGGACAGAGAAGAGGGACGAGTACGGGAATGCGCAGAACTTTACCGTCACCTATGGGGAGGATGAAAGCGAATATTATTACCTGACTATTGACTGGGTACCGAATACGATCATCCGGGAGCTGACTGACAACAGAGACAGTACCATTGCCTCCCTGCCGGAGGAACTGCGGAATGACGTCATTGTGCTGGAAATCACATTTGAGAACGGGAAGACCGCCACCAAAGCCATCGACGTTTCTCTCCGGGAGGACGGGACATTTTATGCCGTTTTGGAGGATTACAGAATCAGCGAGGCGGACTCCTTTGTGAGGCGCCCTGACAGCCAGGCAATTCCCCGGGATATTCTGTATGCACAGGGGGAAGTGGCGACGAGCAGCTCCGCCGACATTGCTCCTATGATCTGCGTAGATGGGAGATTATACCGGCGTTCCACAGCTCAGAAATATCCCTATGAAGGGCCGGAAGACGACTTTGTCTATCTGGGGGAGATTACAGGTGATATCACGGACAGCCAGAATGCCATAGAGGGAGGAAGCGGCGCAGGTGAAACGGCGGTCATCGCCGTGGACGGAGTGCCGGGGGAAAACTTTCAGGCCAACCATCCCATTGCAGGTGCGCAGGTTTACCGGTATGGGGATGATATGATGCTCAGAATCGACGGCGAACTATGGATTTATGAAGCTGTCGGGGATGGGAAGACACAGGAGCCGGAGACGCAGAATCAGGGGATACAGAATCAGGACGTGCACAGTGAAGCTGAGGATGGGAAAGCGCTGACGGCAGAGCAGATTGAGGATGCCAGGCAGGAGGCTCTTGCCTATTATGAGGGTACCGTTTTTACTGTGAACGCCATAGAATACACAGAGGACGAAATGTTTCACGGAGATGTGGAAGGGGGCTGCAGTTTCCGTGTGAATGTGAGCAAAGGCGGGGTGATACAGGAACCTGACCGCCTGATTACCCTGGGGCTGGAGAACGGAGACTGGAAAGTAGTGAACGAAGGATATTAGATTTTCAAGGGCCTTCGTTCATGACATGTCTCACAGAACAGAATATAATAAAATTCCAGCGGCGCCGGCGCCGAGCATGATGTGGATGGGATTCACTTTCCATTTCCTCAGGATCAGCAGTCCGGCGCCGAATATCAACACGGAAACACAGTTGACAGCGCCCGGGTCGTCTGGCAGAGTCCGCTGTCCGTAAAAGGACAGGATGATCAGGGAAATGCCTGCCGAAGCGATCATGGCGATCACCGCGGGGCGCAGTCCTGCCAGGATCCCCTGAATGACTGTCAGGCCGCGGAAACGATAATAGACATAGGCGAGAGCCATGACAATGATGCAGGAGGGCAGGATACAGCCCATGGTTGCGATGACGGCGCCGGGCAGTCCGGCCACCTGAATCCCCACAAAGGTGGCGGAGTTGATGGCGACAGGACCGGGAGTCATCTCCGCAATGGTCATGATATCCGCAAACTGCGTCATGGTCAGCCAGGGATGGACATCCACCACCTGATGTTCGATTAACGGCATGGCCGCATAGCCTCCGCCGATACTGAAAAGGCCGATCTGAAAGAAGCTCCAGAACAGTTCAAGATAGATCATTTTTGTCCTGCTCCTTTCCCGTTTCTTCGATATAAAGTATCCGCAGCCCCGATGATGCCGCAGAGCAGAATAACGAGAATGATATTCATATTCAGAAATCGTACGGCTATAAAGGAAGCAAGAAGGACTGCCACAGGCAGAATTCTTTTCTGCCTGAAAATTCCAATTCCCATGGTGATTACCACATCGCAGATTACGGCGGCAACCCCCGCCATCATTCCCATCATAGCCATATTGACGATCTGATTGTCCCGGAAGGCCTGATAGAACAGAGAGATTACGGAGATGATGACTAAGGGCGGCAGAATAGTTCCCAGAACGGTAAGCAGCGCGCCGGGGAATCCCGCCACATGGTAGCCCACCAGAATGGAGGCATTCACGGCGATAGCCCCCGGGGAAGACTGGGCGATGGCTGTCAGATCCAACATTTCCTGTTCCTCAATCCAATGCAGCTCTTCCACAAATTTCTTCCGCATCAGAGGGATAATGACAAAACCGCCGCCGAAAGTGCAGGCGCTGAGCTGGAAAACAGATAAAAACAGCTTTCCGCATTTCTTATTTTCCTTCATAGATTTATTCCTCAAATTATACTGCTTAACGATTTCACTTGCCACAAAACCAGACTGCATAACACTGACTGGTTCAATCGCATGATTACATCAGGCAATATTCAGCGTTATGCAGTATAACTGCCCTGCGGAAAAGAGCTGACGCTGTCTGTCACAAAGCGTCAGCTCTTTAGCGTTCAATTGTTTTCTTCCGCCCATTCGATGGCCACACCTGTGGTGTTGGGTCCCACATGAGAGGCGACAATGAGATTCAGCTTTGCCTCGCAGTCACTTTTCACCAGTGATTTGCATTTTTGGAACATTTCTTCGTTGCCCACGTAGATGACACCCAGCCTTGCGGTTTTCCGGGACTCTGAGATCTGCTTGATATTCTTCAGAGTGGGATTGATTCCACGGTTCTTTTTATAAGGTTCGATATGCCCGTCCTTTATGGTAAGAGTTACCTTAATGTCCAGAATATCGCCGATTTTGCCTACAGCCGGGGAAACCCGCCCTCCCTGTACCAGGTATTTGAAATCATCCACTACAAAGTAGACGTCAATCAGATGCAGCCGCCTCCTGACTTCCGCAGCTGTTTCCGGCAGCGTTTTTCCCTCTTTTTTCATTTCCAGAGCGTCCACACACAGAAGACCGCTTCCAAGTGTGGCACTCAGGGAGTCGATGACTTCAATGGATCGTTCAGGGTATTCTTCCCTCAAAGCGTCGGCTACCATACAGATTGTGTTGTAAGAGCCGCTTATTCCGGAAGAGACCGCGATACATAATATGTCCTTTTCTGCCTGCAGAACTTCCTCGAAGCGGGTACGGACCAAAGCGGGATTGACACCTGCAGTATAGGCTCTCTGCCTGACAAGCCGCTCGAAGAATTCTTCCCGGGGCAGAACCAGTTCATCTCCGTATATTGTGTCTTCCTCAAAATAGTAGTATTGGGGAAGAAACGTCACTTCGTCTTTCCAGGCATCCGGCAGGTCAACATCCCCATCGGTAAAAATCATAAATTCATTCATAGGTTTATCCTTTCCCCTCTGACTTAAAAAATTCCTGTCAGATTCCCTCTTATTATAAATGATTTCGGCTGTTATGACAATGGGGATTTCGATTTATGTGATTTACATCAAAAAGTGGCAAAACAGGCTGGATAGCAGCCGGAAACTATGATAAGATAAAAATACCTTTGTCTGGCGGTGCCACAGAGTGAGGTCTTGAGACCTGGAAAAGCAGAAAGAGAGGAGTTTCGTCATGCAGAAATATATCGAAGCATTACGCGAGTACATGAAAAAGGATTACAGGGAGATGTATCGGGAGAAAGGAGGCGTATTCCCCTATGGCTTTCTGACACCGGGTTCGGCCTCTTATCCGGACACGCTCTGGGACTGGGATTCCTATTTTTCCAATGTGGCTTTGAAGCAGATTCTCGTGGACGTGGGTGCGGACCCGAAGGAAGCGCAGGAGTATGAGAGAGGCTGTGTGCTGAATTTCCTCAGCTTTACGGACGGAGACGGTTTCATGCCTGTGGCGGTGATGCGCCGCACAAAGAGAGAGAATATGCGTCCGGCCAATGTGTATCACGAGAACATGCATAAGCCGATTCTGGCGCAGCACGCGGCCTTTCTGGTGCGGCAGGACGGAGATGCGGAATGGCTCAGGGACGGGTTCGACAAGCTCCGTTATCATATCAATAATTATATGAATCACCATAAACACAAGCCCACGGGACTTTATTACTGGCAGACGGACAAGATGATCGGCGTGGACAATGACCCGTGTACTTTTTACAGGCCGGACGCTTCCTCGGCATCCATATATCTGAATTGTCTGATGGTGAAGGAGCTGGAGGCCATGGCATATCTCAGTGAAAAGCTTGGAATGCCGGAGGCGGGGAAGGTTTATCAGGAGGAGAGAGACAGGCTGATTGCGGCCATCAGGGAACATTGCTATGACGAGAGGGACGGCTTCTTCTATAATGTGGACATCAATTTGCGGGCCATCGATTTTGAGGCGGAGCCTTTTTATCACAAGGGTATGCCCAGACACTGGGACTGTCTGATTCAGAGAATCGACGTATGGTCCGGATTCATGGCGCTCTGGGCGGGCGTTGCCACCCCGGAGCAGGCGGCCA
>JAAWLQ010000359.1 GCA_022797995.1 Lachnospiraceae bacterium | reverse complement strand
ATTTTTTCTTTCCCGGTGTATACCAGCTCCCTGTCCGCGTCCTGGGTAACGTAAAGCTTCAGCTCTTTCTTTATTCCGGTTACATCCAGTTTGTAGATAAACCCCGATGATACGGCCTGCAGGGGCGGCACATGCGCAAACGCCTCAATATTATGGCGCAGATGTGCTCCCTTTAAGGGGCGGCTCAGTTCGGAATCATCCACCCACCACTCATCGTAGTCGATATTATAGTTGCTGGATAGCAATTCCAGCTTCTGCTCCAATAGTATTTTACGGAAATATGCTTCTGCATCCCGGAATATATCAATGACAAATAAGGAGGAAATACCGATCCAGGGGGACATAAATACCTGGCCCGTCACTTCCGCCGAAATGTATTCTGTTTTGATATCTGTCGGTGATGAAAAATACGTGATGTCGGGTATCTGAATTGCCGTTTTCTCCATATCGTTTTCCTTCTCTCCTGCCATGGACAGGCTATCCCTGCCTGCGCGAGACAGGCCTCACTTACAGGAAGCCTTTGCAGCCACATGCCGATCTGTCCCCCTCGGGCTCAGCGGTTAAACGCCGTAATATTCGCCTCGTTCAGCGTGAAGTCATAGTAATTCAGGTCTTCCCGTTTCGTCCAGCCGATGCATTTCCAGAAGGCGTTTCCGATATCGTTGGCGGTAAAGGCGATGAGGCTGACCTTATTGATCTGCTCCGCCTTCAGGGCGTTCATGCAGTGCACCACCATGGCTTTGCCGACGCCCTGCCGGCGCCAGTCCTCCCGGACGCACACATGGTACAGGCATCCCCGCCTGCCGTCATGGCCACAGAGGATGCCGCCCACAATAGTCCCATTTTTATCCACTGCCACCACACTGGAAGTGGGATTCCTCTTCAGGAATCGTTCCACACCCTCTCTGGAATCGTCGATGCTGCGCATAGCGAATCCTTTTATGGTCTTCCACAGGGCATAGAGTCCCTGGTAATCTTCTGTCGTCATGGTTCTGACTGTAAATGTCCCGTCGCTCATATCTTTATCCTGTCTCTTCTTTTTTCTGTCTTTTCTTTTTTCTATCTCTTCTTTACTTTGTCTCTTCTTTACTTTGTCTCTTCTTTATTTTATCTCTTCTTTATCTTATCTCTTCTTTATCTTGTTCTATCCTGTCTCTTCTTTGTCCTGTTTCTTCTATATCTTATCTCCTGGTATGCTTACAGGATTCTCCATTTTCAGGTAAGTGTCTCCGGTGCCGTAAATTTTGTCTGTAAAGAAGTTTATTTTTTCTTTGCACTGAACTGTTACATTGCCTCCTTCACCAGCTGCCAGGCGATGCTCCCCTCCCGCAGCAGTCCCAGGGCATCCTCGTATCTCACCCAGACCGCGGAGTCCACCTCCCCGGACAGACGAAAATCCGCCTTTTTCACTGTGGCTTTGTAGCCCAGCATGAGCATGCCTTTTTTCTCATAGGGGTAGCTTTTTATGTATTCCAGCTTTACCACATCCTGGCCAATCTCCTCTTTGATTTCCCTGACGGCGGTTTCCTCCGCGGATTCTCCCGGCTTCATGATACCGGCCACGCAGACATGATTTGTGCTTGATACGTAGCCCTGGCGAATCAGAGCCACTTCTCGCTGCTCATTTACCACCGCACAGATGACGGATGTGGTAAACATGTCCCACAGGGGAACACTGCACCTCTCGCAAAAGGGAATCAGCCCTTCGTCCCCGATTTCTTTTTGAATGAGTTTGCTCCCACAATGGGGGCAGTATGTAAAATGCATCTGTCATCCTCCGGCTACTCGACCTGAAAATCAATGTCATATCTGGTTCCGTGATGGAAAAGCACGCCATCCGTCAGCCGAATTCGGAGAAGGCAGGTATTGGGATCCTCCTCGTTCGTATGACCGTTGTCATACCACTCGGCAAAGACAGCACGCACTTTGGACATGATTTCCGCGTTGCACTCCGCCTTCACATGCCCCAGATTCTCGCCGGTGCCGTGGGCTGTAAACCACTCCCCGCAGACAGCGACGGCCGGGTTTTCCGCAATCTGTCTCATTTTGTTGGAAAGCGCATAAGTGACGATATAAAATGCACCTTCTTCATAATAAGCATTCACAATCCGCACAGAGGGCATTCCCTCTTCCACAGTGGCAACGGACAATAAGGTATCACAGCCAAACCTTTCCTCCATGATCTGCGCCGTCTTTTCGGTTAATTTTTCTCCCATCTGCTCTCCTCCGTCCAAAGTATAATTCTATGTACTTATCGATTCCATAAAAATGCTGATACTCCTATGTACAGTCTTCTGCTGTCGGTTCCTTCCCCTGTCCGGGCTGGTGTCAATCCTTTTGCCCGGAACCCGGTGGGCTGTATTTTTGTTTTGGTAAATCCAGGTTCATCTTTGTCTCCTCATCTGAGGGCGGCCGATTCCTGTCTGCTTATTCTTCTGGCCTCTTCGGAAAGGCTGCCGATTCAGATTCCCCATCTTTTTACGGGAAGCAGGGCACCAGTTCCAGCCCTTCGCTCTCTTTGAGTCCGAACAGCAGGTTCATGTTCTGCACCGCCTGTCCCGCTGCACCCTTTACCAGATTGTCCAGCGCTCCCATCATAATAATCCGTCCGGTTCTCTCGTCGATGACAAAACCAATATCCACATAATTGCTGCCTTCCACCCATTTTGTCTCAGGGCAGATGCCTTTGTCAAGCACACGCACAAATTTTTCTTCCTTATAATACTTATCATAGACAGCACGGATTTCTTCCCATGACGGCAGAGTACCGTCTGCCTTTCTTCTAAGCGACGCATACTCTGTTACCAGAATTCCTCTGTTCATTGGCACCAGATGAGGGGTGAAATTGATGGTCACATTGCAGTTCCCCGCATAGCCCAGCTGTTCTTCAATCTCCGGGGTATGACGATGACTGGCCACCCCGTAAGCCTTGATATTCTCATTTACTTCGCAGAAAAGATTCTGTACCTTTGCGCCACGCCCGGCTCCGGAGGTCCCGGATTTTGCATCTATAATCAGGGTGTCCACGTCAATCAGGCCTTCTTTTACCAGAGGATAAGCAGTCAGGATAGAGCATGTGGTATAGCAGCCCGGATTTGCCACCAGTCTGGTTTTCTCCGTAATCCTGTCCCGGTTGATCTCACACAGGCCATACACCGCCTCCGGAATAAACTGGGGGGACTTATGCTCTATGCCGTACCATTTCTCATACACCGCCACATCCTTGATGCGGTAATCCGCGGAAAGGTCCACAATCTTCACCTTCTCCAGAATCTCTTCCGTCAGAATTCCCGCCAGAAAGCCCTGGGGCGTTGCGGTAAAAATTACGTCCACCAATCCGGCCAGCTCCGCCAGATTATCATCTCTGCATATATCCTCCACAATCCGGAACATATTTCCGTAAACATCCGCGTATTTTTTATCAATATAACTGCGGGAGCCGTACCATACAATTTCCGCTTCTCTGTGACTGGTCAATATTCTCACAAGCTCGGCCCCCGCATAACCGGTGGCTCCGATAATTCCTGCCTTTATCATTTCCATCCTCTTCCTTCCGTTTTCAACATGCCTTATGTAATCATACCACTTTTTGCATAAATGTCCACTACTTTTTTATTTTTATGCAAAATTTATTTTGTAGATGAATATTTATTCATTTGCATTGCATTTATTTTCAATGCAGTTCTTATCGGGAGTCTCAGTATCCTCCAGATAATCTGCATATACCTGCCTCCAGTCCTCTTCCGCCCAGTATTCAGAACCGTCTCTGAGTCTTCCTGTCAGTCTGTACTGGAACATTTCTCTCCGAATCAGTTCTATGTCTGTAAATGCAATGGAATTCCGGATGATTTCATTCACTTCTTTTTCCGTGTATTTTCTGGAGGGAGTGAATTTTTCTGCAATTTTTATCAGGGCCAGTATTCTGAGGGGTCTCTTTGAGGGGTATTGTATCAGTTTTCCTTCTTCGTCATAATACTTTTTTACTTTTTCCCGATAAAGTGCGATCTCTTTTTCCATACTTCTCCTCATTTCCGCGTTACTTCTATATAAATCCGGAACGGTTTCTTACTCTGTCTGAATGGTTATGCATGGCTGCTTTCCGGATTCAGAGTGTTTTCCGAATTTCTTCCGCCAGACGGTATGCTTAGCTTATCACACCTTTATGGAAATAACAACATTTACATCAACAATAATTTCAGGTTCCTGCGTATTGTTATACGGTATTTGTCTGGTTTTTGCATGTTGCGGTATATGGACTGAATTCGCGTTTAATTCACAAGGGTGGTGCCTCGTGCAAGGACCTTCAAGGTCCTGAGGCCAAAGGCAGGGTTCTCGCGATGGCCAATAGGGCCCCTCTAAATCTAGGATTTCTGTAATGTCTTACAGGGGGCTGCCGCCTGAGACCGGGATTCCTGCAATGACCGACAGGTGCCTGCCGCCTAAGCCCAGGATTCCACCAATGACTGACAGGGGGCCTTCTCCTAACGCAAAGGGACGGCGGAGGAGGGGAGGGAGGTTCTTTCCTCGGCGGGGGTAACGCGGCGATGAACTAACTGCCAACATT
>JAAWLQ010000358.1 GCA_022797995.1 Lachnospiraceae bacterium | reverse complement strand
ACCAGAACATACCCGGCTTCATCCACAGGCCCGGTTCCTTTCCCTCCTCCGCCAGCGGCGGTGTCACAATCTTCAGCCCGGAATTGACATGGCTCACCTTCACGGCAAAATTATTCCACTCCTGCATCATGCCGCATTCGCCTGTTACCACCGGCAGCTGTTCCTGCCCCCCCGCATTGAGGGCCGCCCAGCTTTCGGATGCCGGCGCTGCCCCCGCATCCATCAGTTCCTTGAACAGTGTCAGATACTCCACATAAAAAGCGTCATCCACATATCCCAGCGACTTCTCATCCTCTGAAAAAAGCTTCTCCCCCTGCTGGCGCAGCCAATATTGAAACAGATTCATATCCAGAACCGGTGTCATGGCCACCCCATACTTTCCCGTCTGCGCCCTGATTTTCCTGCAGATTTCCGAAAAATCTGTCCAGGTCCAGTCAGACTCCGGATAGGGAATCCCCGCACTGTCAAAAACTGCCGGATTATAGACCATAGACAGCAGAGAAATCCCTGTGGCCATACCTTTAAGCTCCCCGCCAATCCGGCCGCTGCCCAGAATGTTCTCATCCATTCCTTCCGTTCGAATGGTTCCATTCTCCACATAGGGCGTAAGATCAGCCAGCGAGCCGTTTTCCGAATAGGTCTTGATATACTGATAATCCATCTGTAACAGATCAGGCATATTCCCCCTGGCTGTCTCCAGAGAAATCCACTCAAAATAATCATCCCAGGAGAAGGAAAGTATCTCAAAGGCCACCTCGGGATGCATGGAGGAATACAGCTCCAGCACTTGCCCTGTCATCTCCTGCCGCTCTTCCCCGCCCCACCAGGCAATTCGTATGGTCACCGGCTCCTCCGTCCGGTCATTCAACTCCTCGTGCATCTGAACCCTTCCACATCCACATATACCTGCCATTAAAAAAAGCAAAAGAAGTATCATTCTGTGCCTGTGCTTCCCTTTCAACCACTCTTCCTCCTCACTGCTTTTCCATCCCTGCCATACATTGTCTCGTTTTTTCGCATTTCACTGCACATTCTTTTGATTCTCTGCGTCTCGCTGCGCATTCTCACGCTTCTCCGCGTCCCGTTGTACGTTATCCCGGTACTCGCTGAGTGTCATCCCTGTGCTCTTCTTAAATAGTTTGGAAAAATACTGGCCGTCCGCGGCATAGCCCGTCATCTCGGATACTGCGTAGACCATGAGGTCCGGCTCCAGCTGCATGAGCTGCTCCGCCGCGGAAATCCTGATGTCCAGCAGAAATTTCGTGAACTTTTTCCCGCTCATTTTCTGGAAAAATCTGCCGAAATAATCTTCATTTACATACAATATCTCCTTCGCCAGATAATGAAGACTCAGCTTCTGATCCTGAAAATGACGGTAGATTTCTTCCAGTGCTTCCAGATACCGTTGTTTTTCCCTGTCATGGCCGCCAGGAACTTCCGTGCTGCTGTCCCCTGGCCCTTTCGCTGTATTTCTCCAGATCTGTCCGGCTGCGACAACCATCAGGGACTGTCCGCTCTCATCTTCCATGCACGCCTCATCCGCCTTCAATCCCGCTCCACACAGATAACGGATCAGCCAGTCCATGCGCACCTTTTTTTCTGCCAGTGAGAATCCTCTCTTCTGCATCCGCAGGAAGGTAATCTGCAGGGACTGCAGCAGCTCCGCATAATCCACAGTCCAGCCTACCACCGAAAAATCCACCAGCAGCTCCATATCCTGCTTCTTCCCTTTCAGCATCCCATAATGCAGAAGAGGCTCTCTTTTCAGCTCCTCCCCAATTCGGAACAGTTCTTCTGTCTGCCCATAGAGTTCCGAAAGCGCCTCTATGGATCCGCTGCCGCTCAGTGCCGCACGGATGGTGTCTTTTCGGATTCTCGAAAATTCCCTCTCAATTCTGCGCACTATACGGAGCAGGACCTCCGGCTGTGCATTGGAGATCAGAATCATTGCATCATTGTGGACTACGGTGGACACATAGGCCTGCAGATTCTGATTTTCCAGCAGTTCCTCCAGCATATTGCCCAGCACAAATTCTTCCAGTCCATTGAAGGATTCCTCGCTGCGAAAGGCCAGAAGCTTTACCTGCTCCGGCAGCGTTTCCCCGGGAGAAATCTCAAACAACTGCTCTGCCTTTCCATCCCCTCTGTTCAGAAGCAGATTCCGGAAAAGCTGTTTTCTGGCCTGAGGAGCCACCTGCTCAAAATACGTCTCTCTGCGCTTTTGTTCCCGCTTTGCCTCC
This sequence comes from Lachnospiraceae bacterium, assembly GCA_022797995.1. Classification (GTDB taxonomy): domain Bacteria; phylum Bacillota; class Clostridia; order Lachnospirales; family Lachnospiraceae; genus Acetatifactor. Next base: position 2,326 of record JAAWLQ010000358.1, on the reverse strand, counting down.
ACATCCAGTTTGACTTTCCGGATTGCCTCCACAATGCGTTCCTCATTACAGGGCTTCAGGATGTAATGCCTCACTCCCTGTTCCATGGCCTTGGAGGTGTAAGCGTATTCCCCATAACCGGAAAGCACTGCAAATTCTATCTCCGGATAGACTTCCCGCACCTTTTGAATCAGCTCGATACCGTCCATGACCGGCATTTTGATATCGGTCAGAATAATGTCCGGCTGTAGAGCCCGTATTTTCTCAAATCCATCCAGACCGTTCCAGGCCGTGCCCACTATCTCTATATCATACTGTGCCCAGTCAATGAGCTGTGCCATTCCTTCCCGCTCAAATTCTTCGTCATCTACAATCAGAAGTCTGTACATCCAAACCACCTTTTCTATAGAATCTCCCTTTAGCCAGGGGGTGTCTTTGTTCGTCTGGGCGCCGGCCGCTTCGGAATCCGAATCCGCACCGTGGTCCCCGAACCCGGGACACTGTCCACGGAGAATTCGCTCTCCTCAAACAAAATATTGAGCCTCTCCCGAATATTGGCAAGTCCGATTCCGTTTCCCTTCGGTACCACGGTTCCGTCTCTGACCGCCTGCAGAGTCTCCGCGTTCATTCCGGGTCCTGTGTCGGAGACCTCATACAGAATAGAATCCTCCGTCTCCCGGACACTCACCCGGACAGTACATTTTTCCAGAGACTCTTCAATTCCATGACAGATGGAATTCTCCACCAGCGGCTGCAGAATCATTCTGGGTGTCAGATACTCTCCCAGCTTTCCGTCCTTTTCCACCAGGAATTCCGCCCGGCTTTTGTACCGATAGGTCTGGATGGCCATATAGCCCTCCACAGAGGCTGTCTCTTCCTCTACGGTGGCGAAAGGCTCGTCCGTAAACGCGGACCGCAGAAGATTCCCGAATTCCATAATCAGCCTGCTGACTTCATCGTCTTTCTTCCATTTCACCATCCAGTTGATGGTATTCAGCGTATTATATATAAAATGGGGATTAATCTGGGCCCGAAGCATCCGATAGCTGGTATCCTTTAAAAGAATCTGCTTCTCATAATTCTCATGAATCAGCTCGTTGATCCGACTCAGCATTGTATCGAACTCCCGCTGCAGCTGTCCGGTCTCGTCTCCTCTGTTATCCAGTGTCAGGTATTTCCTGGCCCCCTCAAAATCCCCTGTCTCCACAATCTGCATGGATTTTGTCAGTTCGTTCAGAGGCCTCGTGATGTTCCTGATGAGCCTCCGCATTCCCACGGCAAACAGAACCGCCAGAATTGCAGTGGCCGTCAGCAGAAGTATTCTCACGAATCGGATCTGTCCATAGATTTCCGTGTAGGGAAACACATTGGCATACATCCATCCGGTGGCCCTGGAATACAGATAACATACAAAATACCGCTCTCTGCCTGCCCGGACGATTCTGTAGCCCTTCCCCTCCTGATACGGGGGAAGAGCAATTCCCTCCGCTCCCTCATCCTGATAAATCGTCCAGCTGTCATTATAGACAGAAAGACTTGCGTGCTCCGCCTCCAGATTCTGCACGTTCCTGCTGATGATTCCCGCCACATCGCAGCTCAATATCAGCGTTCCCAGATGAGTCAGCCGGGCATTCTCCTTCTCCAGAATGTTTCTCCCCGCCAGAAAATATTCCCATGCTTCATCCGGGTCTCTGGTGACACAGCCTCCTCTGGCGGCAAGCAGCGGCTCTGCCAGCTCCTCCTTCACCTGGTCCGGCAGATGCTGCGCACGGACCCCCATAATCATATCCGCCTGCTTTCCGTCATAATAAGCCGCACTTTTCACATTGCGGTTCCCATTGATTTTGGAATTGATCAGTTCCCGCAAATTCAACAGTCCCAGAGAATAAGTCGCGTTGGGTTCCACATATTTTACCAGCTCCGCCAGTTGCTCCTGGATGTCGTCATCCATGGCGATTTCAGCACTCAGCGTCCGGATTTCATCCAGAGAACGGTTCACTTCCTGGGTAAAGTAGTCCAACTCCTGCAGAGATTTTTCATAAAGCTTCTCATCATATATATTGAGACAGATCTGCAATACAGTCTGAGAGACAACGCAGAAAATGACCAGGAACAGGATAAATGCAATGGTCACTTTTCCTGCCAGTGTACAGTCAGCATATCTTTGCCTTATCTTCTCCCACATATCTGGCTGCTCTCCTTTTAACGCAAGTCCCGGGCACTTGACTCTGCCCTTTGCGGATGTCGTACCGTGTACGCAAGTCCCGGGCAGAGACCCGAACCCCCAGGGGCAGGGGTCCGGGTTCGCTTCGCTCGTCAAATCCCCGAATAATCATCTGCCCGTGCA
>JAAWLQ010000357.1 GCA_022797995.1 Lachnospiraceae bacterium | reverse complement strand
TGTGATTTATCTGAATATGCAGCAGTTTTTGAGTGATCAGATGGCAGAGGCAGTTCTGATTCACTGAATGAAAAGAGGGGGTGGTAGTAAAATACCACCCCTGTTTTTGTGGGTGGAAGGAAAAAGGGGCTTGTGAACGGGGGAGGACTCTCCTAAAATGAAAGTATCTGCAGAGGAGCTTCGGCGGCCGAATCCGTTTTTGGCAAAGAGACGGAGGCGAAAACAGCCAAATGGGGAAGAATGAAAAGGAAATAGCAGACTTTGCCCATAAAAAAGAACTGAAAAGGAAATAAAAGGAAGGTAAGACGAAGCAGGTGCAAAGCGACACGGAAAGGAAGGGATTATTTTGGAAAAAGAGAAGAGGAAAACGGGGAAGATCTGGACAAGGGGGATGTGGATAGTACTCAGTGCATTGGGAATGCTGGTGTTCTGGAGCATACAATTTGGTTTTTATTCTCTGGATAATTTCTATAAAATGTATGTGGATGGGCCGACATTTCTGCTGATTGCGGTCACGGTCCTGCTGGTTCTGTTAATCGCAGGAGTCGAAAAGGATTTTATAAGGGGACTTTATCTGGCCTTTTCCAGGAAAAAAGGAGTGTCCCGGATAGAATTACAGACATCTCTGAAAGCGATACAATATGTAGAACGGACAGTAATGCTGGTTATGATTCTTGTTCTGGTAGTGCCTATGGTGGACATTTTTTATCATATGGACAATATGATTACGGCAGGACCGGCTCTGGGAGTCTTAAGTCTGGGAGTTCTGTATCCGGTTCTCTTCCTGCTGATTCTTATGCCTGTAAAAATGCGGCTGGGACAGAAGGTAATTTCCTACATGGAAGAACCGGAGGATAAGGAAGCGGAGAGAAAGGAAGCCGATGGTCAGAGGCTTTATTTCGGACTTCGCTCTCTGGGATTGACAGACCGGGAGGCCGAGGTGGCCAGACTGGCGGCCACAGGCATGACCAATGCGGAGATCGGTCAGGAACTGTATATCAGTATGGCAACGGTGAAGAAACACATGACCCATGTGCTGGAGAAGACACAGTGCGGAGACAGGGAGGCCCTGGCGGAGAAGGTCAGGGGGATGTAGGAGATACAGACAGTTCTTCCAGCATGACTTTTTCTATATGCATACTGTCCGGCTGCGTCGGTGTGAAACGGATTCCACGGCGCAGCAGTTTGATTACTCTGCGGGCAGCCTTTTCCAATTCCCGGATGATAGCAGGATCGGATATTTTAACGGACTGCCCGCCTTTTATGTATGGACTGTCAATATAATGTTCAGTGACGGGGAACATATCCTGAAACAGAAGGGCAGTTTTCTTATCAAAGATTTTAATAATCTTTATCGTGTCTGCAGGCTTATGATGAGCCTGCTTTTCCCGAATCAATCGTTCAAATTTCTCGATTTTTGAGCTGCATGGAACCAGCCAGTACAGTCCTGTCTCTTGATCTGTAATGGCAAAGTAATGTGGACGCTTCGTCGTCTCATAATTGATTTTTAGATAAGGGTCTTGTATCTTCTGAAAGAATTGATCTGAGATGAAATACAGACTACCCGGTGAAATTTTCATGAGAAGATCTCCTCTGGAAAGGATTAAGCCTCCTGTCCGAGATGGAAAGGAGGCCTGAAAACTTATTCACGGCCTACTTATTATCCGCATGGCCGGGAGCGGGCTACTTATTCACGGCCTACTTATTATCCGCATGGCCGGGAGCGGGCTACTTATTCACGGCCTGCCTGGGAACTGTTGCAAACAGTTCTTTTTACCCGCAGGACCGGACTACTTTTGAGGCAATTGTCTGCCTGTCATTTATTATTATATGTGGATGCAAAAAATATGTCAATATAAAAAATAAAAGTGATGTGAATATTCTCCAAAGTTATTACAATGTATAAGTGAAGGGCAAAAAACTGCCGCTTCGACAGACGTCTGGAAAGTGGAGTAACAAATGGAAAATCAAGAATTAGAGGCCTGCATCCATGAGTATGGGAAAGCTGTGTACTCATTCTGCAGACAGCTTGCCGGCAGTCGGCAGGAGGCAGATGACCTGTATCAGGACACCTTTTTGAAAGCCATGGAGCTGAGCGGGAAAATAGAATACGACAGGAATCCGAAAAGCTATCTGCTTTCTATTGCCCTGCGCATCTGGAAGAACAGGAGACGGAAGTTCGCATGGCGGAAGCGGATTGCGGATACGCGGTCTCTGGCGGAAGGGCTGGATGCGGAAGCGGATGTTTCCACAGAACCCTCCCCGGAAGAACAGGCAATCGATAAGGAGGAACAGGCCGCGGTGAGGCGGGCGGTGAATCGGCTGCCGGAACGGCTGAAACTTGTGGTGCTTCTCTTTTACATGGAGGAACTGCAGGTAAAACAGATAGCGGCCATCCTGAAAATTCCTGAGGGAACCGTGCTGAGCAGACTGCATCAGGCAAGGAAAATAGTAAGAAAAGAATTGGAGAGTGTTATCAATGGAAAAGAAACTGGATGAATTGCTAAGACATGCCCTTACTCCAGAGGAACAGCCGGATTTCCGGCTGAACAGAGAGATTTTGAATCAGGCAAAGGAGATGAGATATATGAAAAGGAAAACGATGAAAAGACTTCCCGCCGCCGCGGTTGTGGCCGCGCTGGTTTTGGGAGCAGGTTCTCTCACCGCATTTGCGGCATGGAAGTATCTGACACCGGAGAATGTGGCGCAGGAAATGAATGACTCCCAACTGGCCGAAGCATTTTTAAGCGAAGAAGCTGTTCTGGTAAATGAAACCCAAAGCTATGGGGGATATGATGTGACCCTGCTGGGAATCATTTCCGGAGAAAATCTGTCGAAGTACAGGCACAGTGACGGGATGACAGACAAAACACACAACGACAGAACCTATGCCGTTGTGGCCATTGCAAGATCCGATGGCGCTCCTGTTGTGCAGGAAGAGGCAGAATTTTTCGTCTCGCCGTTGATCGGGGGATACAATCCGGCCCATTACAATGCGGCCTCCATGCATGGCGGCTATACGGAAATGGTGGAGGAAGGGATTCTGTACCGGCTTGTGGAATGTGATACCGTGGAAATCCTTGCAGACCATGACCTGTATCTGTGTATATCCGACGGAAATTTTTACAATGTGCAGGCCTACTGTTATGACAGGGAAACGGGTGCGATTTCCAGGAATGCGGAGTACGAGGGACTGAATGCGTTGTTTGACCTGAGACTGGATGCCGAAGGAGCAGACCCGGCGAAGGCGGCAGAGTATATGGCGGATATCTGGACAGAGGATACGGGCATATCCGAGGATAAGCTGAATATAGGGTTGGACGAAACGTTTGCGGTTGAGACAACGACGGGGAACGAGATGGGAGCGCAGGCGGCGGAATATGCGCTGCAGTTTGTGGGGAACCCTTACGCCTGGGGCGGCGACAGCCTGACGGAGGGTGCAGATTCCTCCGGCTTTACCAGAGGGGTGTATGCGCATTTTGAGATCAGTCTGCCTCATTCTTCGAGGGAGCAGCGGCAGCAGGGATATGAGGTTGAGGGGCTGGAAGACGCGCTGCCGGGTGACCTGATTTTCTATGAGACGCCCGCTCATGTGGCAGTCTATATTGGGGACGGCAAGATTGTCCATGCGCTGAGTGTTGCCGGGGAAATCTGTGTCTCGGAGGCGGACTTTGATGAGATTGCTATGATCAGGCGGGTTTGGGAAGGGGAGTAAGTCTGTTTTATCAAAAGTGCATCTTTTGTATTGTAGTCTGCGTCACAATTGCTTATAATAAAATCAACTAAACTCCCATGCAAAGGTCTGGTAGAAAGGTGGTGTGATTATGGCGGTTATCCCATTTTCGGTAACGCTCCCAGCGGATGTTCCTGCACGAGATGAGATGACAAAGGCTGAATTCGACCGGATGATGGCTACTGGCTTGCAGCAGGCGAAAGCAGATGATTCCTTTGATGTCGACGAAGTATTTGCTGAGCTGGAGGCGAATGCATGAAGACATATACTGTAAGGATTACGAGACAGGCAAGGGAACATTTGCGTGGTATTAATGCATATATTACAAATGAATTGCTTGCGCCTGAAGCAGCCAGTAATACGATAAGCAGGTTGAAAAAAGAAATAAAAAGTCTTTCCAGGATGCCGGAAAGGATAAAGATGATTAGAATTTATACAGCATTTGATACATACAGTATGAGCAAATGAAGGTGGCGGTAAAATGACAATTGAAAAATTAGAAGAATTTTTGAATGAGGGAGAGGGTTATACACTGGAATACAAGGAAAGCGTAAATTCCCTGAGCGACAGCTTATTTGAAACGGTCAGTTCATTTTCTAATCGTTATGGTGGTTATATATTACTTGGCGTAAAGGAAGTGAAACGGGGCAATAAAAAAGTCGGAGAGGTAATCGGCGTAAATCCTCAAAAAGCTAATGATATGAAGCAAAATTTTATAAATCTACTCAATAACCCGCAGAAAATGGCTCCCTCTCTGTACTTAAATCTTGAGGAGATAGAATACAAGGGAATGCTTGTGCTTTGGGTATATGTCCCGGTCAGTTCGCAGATTGAAATCTGTTGTGGAA
>JAAWLQ010000356.1 GCA_022797995.1 Lachnospiraceae bacterium | reverse complement strand
GACTTTAAAAGCGGTTTGATTTTATCCGTAAGCTTCAGATTCCCCCCAAGGAATCCTCCCTCGCAATAGGCCAGCGGATTGGTGGAGGCCCGCATCTCTCCCAGATATGCATAAGTGCGAATATGAAGCTGGCGAATCAGATTCAGGTAATAATCCAACACCTCATAGAAATCGCGGCTCTCCTTTCTGGCCTTGGCCAGAATCATGGGAAGATGCAGAGATACGGCTCCAATATTAAACCGTCCCACAAATACAGGCTTGTCCTGCTCGTCCGCCGGATGCATGCCGCCCCTCTCATACCAGGGGGACAGAAAGGCTCTACACCCCATTGGAGACACTATGCGGCCATACTGCTTATACATGCTTGCCACATATCCCTTACCTGTCAGACTCAGCCAGTCAGGATACATGGTTTTCGCCGAACACTCCACTCCCATTTCAAACACATCTTCCAGCGGCTTCCCGGGTCCGTGCAGATTCTCATCATATAAAAATACAATCTTTGGAAACAACACAGGTTTCTTATGATCCTTTTTCCCCTGACCGCCCTTACGCACCTGCAGCATGGTGATTGTTGCAAGTCTGGCAAATCTGCCCGTACCGGTTCCGGCAGTCACGGTAATAAAAGGGTAATCTCCCCGGCTGCTTCCCACAGTGTTAAACTTATATTCCCAGCCCTGAAAGCCCTGTTCATACTCCCGCACCACATCCTCATAAGCTTCCTGCACTGCCTTCTCTCTGTCAATGCCCAGCTTCACATATTTTTCAATATAGCGACGATAAGATTTCTCAGCATATGGTTCCAGAATCAGATCCACGCTGGGGACGGTAAAGCCACCGTATTGCTGGCTGGCCGCACTGAGCACGATATCTCCGATCACATCAAAAGCCACATCCAGGGATTTCGGTTCGTTATACCATACATTTCCCATCTCAAATCCGCCGCTCAGCACATTCTGCACATCAAAGAGGCAGCAGTTCATGGTATCTCTTCTTGCTGACATATCGTGGACATAAATATATCCGTCACGGCAGGCCTGTATCTCTTCTGTCGTCATGAAAAATTTCTGATACAGTTCCTTGTTCAGCTGATTGAAGACCAGGCTTCTCTTCGTTGCCACCAGCGCGGAGTCCGTATTGGCATTTTCCTTATCGCCGATATACATGATAGACTGGCTCTTCTTGTATACATCATCCAGCATCCGCACGAAATCCTGCTTATAATTGCGGTAGTCACGATAGCTTTTTGCTACCACAGGCTTTACCTGCTCCAGGGCGCTCTCAACAATATTATGCATCACGGGAATGGGAACTTCCTCAAGATTCAGCTCATTTACTTTGTCAATTACATCCTGACAGATAAGACATTCTTCCTCCACGGTAAATTTGGTCAATGCTCTGTACGCGCTCTTTGCCACCGCGTCTATTACCTTCTGTACGTTAAAATTCTCCCGGCTTCCATCTTTTTTAATCACACACACTTCTTTTTCCGGTGTGTACTTTTCTCCGTAATTGACTTTTTCCCTCGCTGCCTGTTCAAAATTACTTGCCATTTCCTCAAATCCCTTCTGATATATTGATTACAGGATCTCTCCCCGTTCCCTTCCCCTCAACCGCTCTCCCCGGAATCCACATACAAAATATTGTGGCAATTTCTCTTTTCTTCCAATATATAGTGGCGGATAAGTAATAGTATAAAAAAGATAAACAGAATTGTCAATGCGCACTTCCTGAAAAAATATACAAAAAAGATATCCTATTTTTAGGATATCTTTCTATTGACAATTATCTTCCATTCTCTTCGCAATATTCAGCAGCCAGTTTACGTATTGTTCCCTCACGGAAGAAGGCTTCACAATCACCGCATCCCTTCCGATTCCTGTCAGCCAGCCGAAAAACTGTCCGCTGACTGTGACCTTTACACGAATGCGAAACACCTCTTCCGGCATTCGTCGAATATCCGCCTCTCTTCCGAAACGGTCAAGCACCACGCCGATCAGTCGATTGGGAAACTGTATGGTTACAATTTCTTCCTCTCCGCCGTACATACCAAATATCTGATTGGTGTAAGCGGCCAGATCCACTTTGGAAAACTGCTCCATTCCCTCTCTGGCTTCCCCGATCACCTCCACCGAACCCATCTTATCCACACGGTAATGCTTCATAACGCCGTCGACGCCGTCATATGCCGCCAGATAATAGTTCTCGTCCTGCCAGATCAACGCCCAGGGGCTTACTCTTCTTCCGCTGTTTGTTCTGGGCACCAGTTCTTTATTCAGATTCCAGTCCAGATATTGAAAGGCAATCTGCCGATTCTCCTGAATAGCCCGGTGAATCGTATCGATACTGTAATAGATACTCTCATTCTCCGTTTTGATACGTCCGGCCACATATACCTGACGCTGAAGCTTTCCGGCATCATGCTTTCCGGCCATCCGTTCCAGCTTCTTAATCAGACTGCGGGATTTTCTTGTGGTAATAAAGCGGGAGGACTGAACGGCATCCACAAGGAGCTTCAGCTCCGCCAGCTCAAACTCTCTGCCGGCCATATAATAGCCGCCTCCAAGTCTGTTCTGTACCTGAATGATATCATATCCGAATTCACACAGCTTCTCTATGTCGTCATAAATACTCTTCCGCTGTGCCTGGATATCATTTGACTCCAGCCAGGAAATAATATCCGCGGTGCTGGCAGGATGATTCTCATCCGTATTTTCTTCCAGAAATCTGAGAATATACAGGAGTTTAAGCTTCTGTCCCGATGATCTCGGCATCTTTACGCATCCTTTTTATTCTTTTTCTTTGCCATGGAAATTCCGATTGCCGTGGCGACACCCGCCACCGCCACCACCACAATCATCACTACGAGATAAGACATAAATGAATTCAAAAAACTTACCAGCATACTATTTTCCTCACTTTATAAAAATCTTTGTCTGTGCTCCCGCGCCTGTCCGCAGGAAAGGATATGGCACATCTTACGTATACCTGTTCAGTATAGCAGACTTATCCCGCATTCGTCAAGCCTTCCGAGCCGTCTTCAAAAATCATTTGTCTCGCACAATCACATAGTAAGTCCAGCCGATCAGCAGCGGAACTGACGCCACCGTAGGCAGTTCATAGCGAATCGCACCGGCCAGCGGGGAAGCCAGACATACAAGGATATTCATCAGACTGGGCACAAACAGGATCAGAGCGCTGCGTTTTCGATACTGTATCAGCATCATTGCCAGCACCACCACAATCCATGTATAGAAGCCGGGCGTACACAGATACCTCACCAATGGAAGCACCTGACTCAGATTCCATATCTGTCCCAGGACATTTGGCACTTTTTCATCAAATACATGATGCAGCCCCAGCTGTTCCAGATAAGGATAACAATCCATCTGAATCCACGCTTCAATATTCTGTGACACAGGGGCAAGATAGCCGTATCCCTTGTTGATAAATGCGGCCACATAGGTTTCGGGATGCTTGAAAAACATTTTAAACCATATTTTATAATATTCACCCAGTTCTGTTGTTCTGCAATGTATCTTAATGGGGTCCGATATCACCGGGTCATAGTTGAACATGAATTCATAGCCGAATACTTCCTCTATAACCGCCCTCTCTTCCTCCGTCACTTCGTCGGAATGCTCACACACATATCTGGCAGTCTGCTGAAACGGAATGCTCAGCGCCTCTATAGCCGAAAGCCCCTGAATGTTAAGGGCGGGATACAGCAGTTTCAGCGCTCCCTCATAAATCAACACCACACTCAGCGCAGCCGCCGCAATTCGTCTGCGCTCTCTCCCTTTCAGCCAGACAGCCAGAAGGATGAAAGCGGGAAGGACGGCATAAATTCCATTATTGCGCAGAAAGACTGCCAGCAGACTGGAAAGTGCCAGCAAAACCGCATTTTTTGTGTCACACTGCTTTCTGACCAGAATGTTCATCATACAGACTGTCTGCAGCACGGCAGCCTCCGCATATAGAAGATCTTTCTCCACCCATTGGGCATATGTTCCCCAAAAGGGCGTAAAAGCAAAAAACAAAATCCCGATCATACACCAGGCCGCCGACACTCCGATATCCTTCAGTTTCTTCATGCTCAGCGAAAAGACTGCGGCACCCGTACATGTCTGCATAAAACAATACAGGAAAAAGCCGAAATTCGCATTTACTGCAAAACGTCCGAAGCTGAACAGACTGCCCATAATAACCGTGGAAAGCGGCGGATGCGCTGCTCCCCAATCCGCGTCTCCGAAAAATTGTCTCAGCTGTAAAACGCTGTCAGGGCAGCCCGACCCCGGATAATTCATAATTATCCAGGGCAGCCATCCCAGAAAGATGACACAAAAACCAATCAGGAAAAAATGCTTTTCCAGAAAAGAACCGTTGCCACACTTCTTCCTCCAGACAGCCTTTCCGAAGAGAAAATAGACGCATCTGATGACGCCATACAGAATAATCCAGAAACCTGCCATACAAAAAAGGGAGATCAGCAGCTGATAAATGTTTGCAAGCAGGAAATCCGCTGAGTTGAACTTTCGGAAACTGATGGATGCCACCAAAGTAACCGACAAAATCAGCGAGAGAATCATGG
>JAAWLQ010000355.1 GCA_022797995.1 Lachnospiraceae bacterium | reverse complement strand
TGCGGAAGAAGCATCGGAGCCGGAATACGCGGAGGAGGCATACGACGAGGCAGCGTATGCTGCGGAAGAAGCATCGGAGCCGGAATACGCGGAGGAGGCTTATGACGGGTCTGTGCATGCGGCAGAAGAAGCCACAGAACCGGAATATCCGAAGGAAGGCTATGAAGACAACGGATATGAGGAGGAAGCGGTTGAGGAGCAGACGTATATAGAGGAAGAAGAGTACGAAGGCGAAGACGGGCTGGTATATGAGGAAGAACCGGAGAATGACAGGGAAGAAGTCGATTCGGCGGAGGCAGACGCAGTACTGACTGAGGAGCCGGAAAACGGGCCGGAGGGAAATGAACTGACGGATGAAGCGGCCGCATTGTTTGAAGAACTGGGATACGGTTCTCTCGGAGAGGCAGCCGGAGACGAGATAGCGCAGACGGAAGAGGGTTCGGAGAACAGGAAAGATACACGGAAGAAGACAGAACGTGAAAATGGAAATCAGGAAAAACATCCAATGCAGCGTGAAAAGGCCCGGGCCAGGGGACTGACCAGGGAGGAAAAGGAACTGTATGCGCCATTTATCCAGAGCAGGCACTCCAGGGAGCAGCTTGTGAAGGCCATTGACAGTATCAGCATGGCCGCCTACACCGGCAACATTGTGGTCACCGGGGAGGAGGGAATGGACACGCTGACGCTTGCGAAGAACATGATTCGCGAAGTGCGTCTGGCGGACAGTAATTTCTCCGGCAAGGTGGCGAAGATATCCGGACAGGGTCTGAATGACAGAAATATCAGCGAGACGTTGGAGAGGCTGAACAACGGCGCTCTGATTATTGAGAATGCGTCCGGCATGAGCGGCACAACGGCGAAAAAGCTGTATAAATCCCTGCAGCAGGAGCGGCTGGGAATTATAGTGGCACTTGAGGGGACGAAGAAGGCTGTCAATAAGCTTTTTGCGGAGAATCCGGAGCTGGCGGGATGCTTTACCGCGCGGATGGACCTGGAGGCGCTGAGCAATGACACACTGGTGTCCTTCGGCAGGCTGTACGCCAGGGAGATGGAGTACTCCATCGATGATCTGGGTGTGCTGGCTCTGCATACCCGAATTGAAGAGCTTCAGACCATCGACCATGTGGTGACCGTAATCGAGGTGAAGCAGATTGTGGATGAGGCCATTCACCGGGCGTCCAGGAAGACATTGGGACACTTTTTTGATATATTGTTTGCCAAACGATATGACAGTGAAGATATGATTATTTTGACTGAAAAAGATTTTGTTGCATGAAAGGTGGTAGAAAAATGAAGGGAGCAGTGGAAAAGGTCTTTATATCCGAGGCCGATCAGTATCTTTTTTCTCAGGCGACCCACTATGACATTTATAAGAAGCTGGGTGCCCATGTGTCGGAAGAAGAGGGAGAGCGGGGTGTCTATTTCGGCGTGTGGGCGCCCAATGCCGCACAGGTCCATGTGGTGGGTGAATTCAACGGCTGGAGCGAGGAGGCCCACCCAATGGAGAAGCTGGGGCCGGTGGGCATCTGGGGACTGTTTATTCCCGGAGTGGAGACAGGCAGTATGTATAAATTCCTGATTACCGCCCGGGACGGAAGAAAGCTGTACAAGGCGGATCCCTTTGCCAATTATGCGGAGTATAGGCCGGGCACAGCTTCCATTGTCACAGATTTGAGCGGGTTTGAATGGAAAGATGCCAAATGGATGTCGGCCAGGGACAAGAAAAATGTCTACAGACAGCCAATGGCGATTTATGAGTGTCATGTGGGCTCCTTCATGAAGCATCCGGACGGGACGGAAGGTTTCTATAATTATCGGGAGTTTGCGGACAGGCTTGCGGAATATCTCCAGGAGATGAAATACACCCATGTGGAGCTGATGGGCATTCTGGAGCACCCTTTTGACGGCTCCTGGGGATATCAGGTGACAGGATATTATGCGCCTACTTCCCGTTATGGGACGCCGAAGGATTTCATGTATCTGGTGGACAGGCTGCACAGATCAGGCGTGGGCGTCATTCTGGACTGGGTTCCGGCACATTTTGCAACGGATGCCCACGGCCTTGCGGAATTCGACGGGCAGTGTATCTTCGAGCATCCGGACCCCAGGCTGGGCTCTCATCCCGACTGGGGCACGAAAATCTTTAATTACGGCAAGCCGGAGGTGAAGAATTTCCTGATAGCCAACGTGTTGTTCTGGCTGCGGGAATTTCATGTGGACGGCATAAGGGTGGATGCAGTGGCTTCCATGCTGTATCTGGACTATGGGAAAAAGGACGGTCAGTGGCTTCCGAATAAATACGGCGGACATGAGAACCTGGAGGCCATCGAGTTCTTCAAGCATCTGAATTCCGTGGTGCGGGGAACCTATCCCGGGTTCATCACCGTGGCGGAGGAATCCACCGCCTGGCCCAACGTGACCGGGGAAATCGGCGGGGAGGGCCTTGGCTTTACCTTTAAATGGAACATGGGCTGGATGCATGATTTCTGTGAGTATATGAAGCTTGACCCGCTGTACAGAAAGGGAAATCATTCGGCCATGACCTTTGCAATGAGCTACAACAACGCGGAGAAATATATTCTGCCCCTTTCTCATGACGAGGTGGTGCATCTGAAATGCTCCATGGTAAACAAAATGCCGGGCTATCAGGTTGATAAATATGCCAATCTGCGCACGGGATATACCTATATGTTCGGCCATAGCGGCAAGAAGCTGCTGTTCATGGGCCAGGATTTCGGCCAGGAGCGGGAGTGGAGCGAAGAGAGAGAGCTGGACTGGTTCCTGCTGGGCGAGAAGAACAATCAGGGCCTGAAAAATTACGTGGGCGAACTGTTGAAAATTTACCGGAAATATCCCGCGCTCTATGAGCTGGACGACGACTGGGCCGGCTTCGAGTGGATGAATGCGGACGACGGAGAGAACAGTGTGTATTCCTTTGTGAGAAGGTCTTCCAGAGGGACCAACAGCCTGCTCTTCGTGCTGAATATGACGCCCATTAAGCGTGAGGGCTACCGGGTGCCGGTGCCCATGGGCGCCAGGAAGAAAAAGTACAGGCTGCTGCTGAACAGTGACGAGGAGAGGTTCGGCGGCTGGGGCAACGAGATAGCGCAGGAGATTGCGGCGGAAAAGATCGTCTGCCATGGGCGGGATTATTCCATTGCCGTGGACCTGCCTCCCTATGGTTCCGCAGTGTTTGTATTCTGAGTCCTCAGGGTAAAGGTTTCCCATATAATTACCGAAATAAAAGGTGTAGGTGCGGATGTGCCTGCACCTTTTTATGCACAGGCCCGCATAAATGTGAAAAACCATATATGCAGGTTTTTCACATGGAAGTTTGCCGCTAAGGCGGCATGCGGGCCGCGCGGCGAGTAGGGGAGAAAAGCATTCCCCTACTTGATTGCACGTATAACCTGCGGCAGAACCGGATGCCCGGACAGTCAGGATGGCAGAGGGGCCGCGGAAGGAAAACAGGGAGACTCCATTTTGAAAATCACATTTACAGAACAGGCAATCAAAGAAGCGGAGAGACAGCGGGCTGAGAGGAGCAGAGGACCACAGAACGGCGTAACCGCAGCGGAGGGACAGGTACCTTTCGCCGCGTTTCTGGGCGGGCAGAATGACCTGCCGGGAACAGGAGGAGAAAAAGGGAAGAGCCTCATTGAGCTGCAGCAGGAAGCCGCAGAGGCGGACGTGGGAGTGCAGCAGGACTTTATGACAGTCATGTCACATACCATGTCGGAAGAAGATTACGCCAGGATGCAGGAAGAGGGCTTTGACCCCGGCGACATGGAGCCGGAAGAGGTCGTGACCATTGTAGATAAGATTAAGGCCGAGCTGGCGAAGGCCGGCAAGAATATTGTGGGCTATACGGACGATATGGACATGGAGACGCTGACGGCTGCTCTGGGCAGCGAGGTGCTGGCCAGAAGCGTGGCGGACAGCTTCCGGGAGGCGGACGTGCCGTTGACGAAGGAGAATCTGGCGGCCATTTCTCAGGCCTGGGCCATGAGCTCCGGCCTGCAGCCCATGGGAGACGGTTCCTACAGTTATCTGATTGACAATGGAATGGAGGCGGAGATCTGGAATCTCTATCTGGCCCAGAGCAGCGGCGCCGGCAATGGAGGAAATGCGCCCAGGTTCTACGCCGAGGATGTGCAGGGGTATTATACCCAGAGCGCCGGCAGGGGACAGACGGATGGGCTGCAGGGTCAGATAGACAGGATTATTGAACAGGCTGGAAGCAAGGTGAATCAGAGGAGCCGTGAGAATGCGAAATGGCTTCTGGACAGAGGACTTCCGCTGACGCCGGAGAACCTGAAACGGCTGGAGGAGCTGGAGCAGGTGGAACTGCCGGTGACGGAGAAACGCTTCGGGGAGGCGGTGGCCGCCGCGGTGGCGGAGGGAAAGAGCCCGGTTCACGCTTCTCTGGAAGGAAAAGGCGGAAATCTGTATGAGAGAGCCGCCGCCATTTCGGAGTATTACCACAGCAGCCAGCTCTGGGAAGCCACGGTGGGAGACATCACCGCCAGAAGGCAGCTGGAGGAGGTCAGACTCCGCATGACGGCGGAGGTGAACGTAAAGCTGTTAAAGAGCGGATTTT
>JAAWLQ010000354.1 GCA_022797995.1 Lachnospiraceae bacterium | reverse complement strand
GGTGGAAGTGATAGATACCTGGGAGATGACCAGAAAGGTGGCGGCGGAGGGCGTATCCGGAAATACCCGGACGGCGCTGCCCGGCAAGGAAGGAATGGCATTGCTTGCGGTGAGAATGTAAAGCAGACAGGTGTATTCTGTGGAGGCTGAGAAGCCCTGAATTATATAAGGAAGACTCACATGGGAAAGGAGCCTGCTCACTTCTGAAGAAAAACGGAGGCACAGAATGAAAAAGACAGCGGTATTGATTTATAATCAGTTCTGTAATTTTGAAATCAGCGTTGCCCTTGAAATGCTTGCGTTGGCCCAAAAGCCAATGACTGTTTTTGCGAAAACCAGTGAGACGGTGACAAGCGAAGAGGGGCTGAGAGTGATTCCTGACAAAACGATTTCGCAGATAGAGCTCAGCGAATACGACAGTCTGTTGCTGCCCGGCGCAATGGACATAAGAGAGGCTGTTGAAGATGAAGAGATCTTGTCGTTTATCAGGTTGTTTGACCGTGACGATAAGGTTATAGGTGCCATATCCATAGCGCCCATACTGCTTGTGAAGAGCGGCGTTATGAGGGCCAGACCCTTTATGGCCGGGGTGAACAGGGAGGAACTGCTCGAAGAAGGCTTCTCGGAAGAAGAGCTGGCAAATATGCAGGGATGGGATGACAATTTAAAGAATCCGGTGGCGGAGGGATATATTGCTTCCGGAAATATCATTACTGCGGTCTCCTATGACTTTGTGAGATTCGCGCTGGCATTCGGGAAAAGACTCGGGATTGAAATGCCGGCTGAGACCTTTGGCATAAGAGGCGAAAATGAAATATGAGGAGCATGTCCATATGATTGATCTGCAAGACAAGAATCATTCTCCTGTGCTTGAGGAAATAGGGGAATATGTTGGGAATCCTGTTTTTATGCAATTTTGTTCGGAAATCAAGAACACATATAAATGCGATGGGAAGATAGAATACAGCTCATGCAGCTGGGAGAAGGGATGGAATGTTAAATTTAAAAAGGCAGGGAAATCATTATGTACCATATATCCAAGGGAAGGGTATGTTACAGTTTTGATTGTGGTGGGCAGAAAAGAAAAAGAGGCTGTGGAGGAAATCCTTACAGAATGTACGATTGAGCTGCAGAATCTGTATCATCAAACCCAGGAGGGAAACGGGCAAAAGTGGCTGATGATCGATTTGGAGGATCGGGATCGTTTATACGCCGACCTTTTACGCTTTATCCGGATTCGTAGAAACAGTTGACTTCAGACGGTATTCAGGAACTTTCTGTATCAGAACGCGGGGCCAAACAATATCAGATACTGTCTGGCCCTGGTTTTTCTCAGGCATTGAAAACATACTTATCCAATCGGTCAAAGGCTTCCTGCACGCGGGAGAGCGGCAGGGCCAGGTTCATGCGGATATGGCAGGGGCCGTGGAACATCCTTCCGTCCTGCCAGGCCACACCCACGTCCCAGCCGGCCTGTTCCAGCTCGTCGATGGTTCTGCCGTGGGCCTCGCACCATTCCGTGCAGTCCAGGAACAGCATGTAGGTTCCCTGAGGTCTGGAGACTTTGATGCCCTGGAAGTGTTCCGCAATATAGTCACAGGCGAAATTTACATTGCCGGTAATGACCTGTCGCAGCTCGTCCACCCACTGATAGCCCTCGGGCCGATAGGCGCCGATGAGGGCGTACATGGAGAGGAGATTCATGCTGTTATAATGAGCCAGGGAGGATTCTCTGCCCACCCGATCTCTGATCGTCTTGTTGTAAATGATATGGTAGCTGCCCACAAGACCGGCCAGGTTAAAGGTCTTAGAGGGAGCGTAAAGCGCCACCGTACGGTTGCGGGCGTCCTCGCTGACACTCTGTGTGGGAACGTGGGTGTGACCGGACAGGATAATATCTGACCAGATCTCATCGGAGACCACCATCACGTCATGTTTCCTGCACAATTCCATGAACTGCGCCACTTCCCATTCTTCCCAGACACGGCCGCAGGGGTTGTGGGGAGAACAGAATACGGCGGCATGAATCTTATTTTCTGTAATTTTCTTTTCCATATCGGCAAAATCCATGCGGTAGACCCCATTTTCATCCAGAACCAGGGGACTGTGAACGATATGATACCCGTTATTGCCCAGGCAGCCGGTAAAACCGATATAGGTGGGGGAATGGAGGAGTACATTGTCTCCCTGAGAACAGAACACGTTCAGAGCACTGATTGCACCGCCCAGCACACCGTTCTCATAACCGATGCATTCTCTGGTCAGGCCGGTGACGCCGTTCCTTTTTTCATGCCACTGGATGATGGAGTCAAAATATTCCTCCCGGGGAGAGAAATAGCCAAAATGAGGCTCTTTTAAACGGGCCATAATGGCCTCCGATATTGTGGGGACAGTGGGGAAATTCATGTCGGCGACCCACATGGGAATTGCGTCGAAGCCTTCTTTTGGGCTGTCGGGAGCGCCTCCGGAGCCCAGGCCGTCCACAGCGATGGCATCCATACCGCGGCGATTCATAATAGTCGTAAAATCATACTTCATCTCTGGTACATCCTTTCTCATTATTTTGAAAATCATTAGAATAAGGTTATTGTACCACGAAAGCATTTCGGGTGCTATACGGGGGGAGAAATTTTGCTGACGAAAGTGACAGGAAAGCCTGAACGCAGGAAAACAGTAAAAAAAATTCAGCAAAACAGTAAAAAAACTACAGAAACAAATTGTAATATACTCATAAATGAGTATAATAAAGATATATTTTCTAAAATATTTGATTTTAAAAGTGTTTAAAGGATAACAGAGCAGACAGTCACACTTAGATGCCTATAGTCCGAAAACAAAGGAGGTAAGAGGTATGCTTCAGGAATTCAGGGTTCGCAATTATAAAAATTTTCGTGATGAACTTGTATTTTCTTTTAAAACAGCCAAAAGCTATGAATTTAACAGGGAATTGATAAAGAATGGTATGATCAGAGACTGTCTGGTTGTGGGCGGAAATGCAAGTGGGAAGACAAATCTGGGGTATGCGATATTCGACATTGTACAACATATAACGGATAAAAGCAGGCAGGATGTAAAACTGTATTCAAATTTGTATAACACAAATTTAACGGTGGAGTTTGAATATACTTTTCAATTTGGCTCATCAACATTGAAATATTGCTATGAAAAAAAGGATGTTAATTCTATTTTACGTGAACGGGTGTTTGTGGATGGAAAAAAAATATTGGAAAATGATACTGATGGGGCACAGGTCAGGTTGAAGGGAACAGAGACTTTGGATTTGGAAAAATGGGACAGAAGTCTCTCACTTGTGAAATATGTATATGCAAATACGGTTCTGGATAAAGAAGATGATATTTGTATGATATTTTATGAATTTGTGCAGTTTGTAAATAATATGCTCTGGTTCAGCAGTACGGAGGGAAACTGGTATATGGGTTTCTCAACTGTAGTGGGAAATCTGTTTGAAACAATTGCAGGGACAGAAGGAGCGGTAGAGCAATTACAGGATTTTCTGGATGATCTGGGAATTCATTATCAGCTTTTGACGAAGGATAACGGAGAGGGGAAAAATGTGTATTGCAGAATGGGGGAAAGAGAAGTACAACTGGCTTCCTTGATATCAAGTGGAACCAGATCTCTGATTTTCTTTTTCTTCTGGTATATGCAGATGGGAAAGTGCTCCTTTCTGTTTGTGGATGAGTTTGATGCATTTTATCACACTGATCTGGCGAAAGCAGTGGTTAGAAAAGTGATTGAGATACCAAATGTTCAGGCTGTCTTTACATCCCATAATACAGATTTGATGTCCAATGATTTATTGCGGCCGGATTGTATTTTCAAGCTGGAGGATAACCGAATCAGCCCCTTTTCGGAGTTGACGGACAAGGCCTTACGGGAAGCTCATAATTTACAGAAAATGTATAAGGCAGGGGCATTTAATGATTAGAGACTATTCCCCCTGCCTCGTCAAATCCCTCACCCATTTATACTTCCGGAACCGTATCATAACCCAGGGAATCTTGCCTACTTCGTCCAGACAGGTGCAGGAATAGACCACCAGGGGCGACCAGTGGAAGACAAAGGCCCCTGCCAGCGCCAGGGGAATGGCAATCATCCACATAGTGACAATGAGGCTGTACATATCAAATATGGTATCTCCGCCGCCGTCCAGCACGCCGTTGATGGTAACCGTGTTGACACAGCGCCCGATCATGTACACGGCCATGATCACCATCATACCTGTGAGATATTCCCGGGCCGTATCCGTGAGAAGCACCATTCTCACCACCAGAGGTGTCACGGCCAGAACCAGGGCAGTGGACAGAAGTCCGATGCCATAGGACATATTCTTAAGCTTGATTCCATAGGCTTTGCCGGCCTCCAGATATCCTGCTCCCAGGGCGTTCCCCACGATGATTCCCGCGGCGCTGCCGATGCCGTTGCAGAAGCAGCAGATCAGATCGCGGACAACCGCCGCCACAGAATTGGCCGCGGCCGCGTCTGCACTCATATGCCCCATAATCGCAGTGTAGGACGTGAAGCCGATGCCCCAGCACAGAGAACCGCCCATCAGCGGCAGACACTGCTTTGCAAAATCTCTT
>JAAWLQ010000353.1 GCA_022797995.1 Lachnospiraceae bacterium | reverse complement strand
ACCATGGCCTCCAGCGGCGTGTTGCCTGTCCTCTCGCCGATGCCGAAGAGAGAGGTATTGACACCGGAACAGCCGTACAGCCACGCGGTAGTGGAATTTGTCACCGCCTTATAGAAATCATTATGTCCGTGCCACTCAATCAGCTCATGGGGTACCCCGGCATGGGTATGAATTGCATAGATAATCCCCGGCACACTCCTGGGAATAACCGCACCCGGATAGTTCACACCGTATCCCATGGTGTCACAGGCGCGAATCTTCACGGGAATCCCATACTCCTCCATCAGTTTCATCAGTTCCAGGCAAAAGGGCACCACATAGCCGTAAATATCCGCCCTGGTGATATCCTCCAGATGACATCTGGGGCTGATTCCCTCCTCCAGGCATTCCCTGATGACACTCAGATAGTGCTCCATGGCCTGACGCCTGGTCATTTTCAGCTTCAGAAAGATATGATAATCAGAACAGCTGACCAGAATGCCGGTCTCCTTCATGCCGATTTCCTTTACGAGCCTGAAATCATCCTTGCTTGCCCGAATCCAGCTGGTCACCTCCGGAAAATCATATCCTCTCTCCATACATTTATACACGGCATCCCGGTCCTTCTTGCTGTACAGGAAAAATTCGCTGGCGCGAATCATACCGTTTGGACCGCCAAGCCTGTGAAGATAATCATAGATCGTCACAATCTGTTCCGTGGTATAGGGCGCTCTGGACTGCTGGCCGTCGCGGAAGGTCGTATCTGTAATCCAGACCTCCTCCGGCATATTATGCGGCACTATCCTGTCATTGAACGGAATCTTCGGAATCTCGGAATAGGGAAACATATTTCGGAACACATTTGGTTTCTTTACATCATCCAGAATATACATATGCTCCTCTATCTGCAGCAGATGATTATTCTGGTTCATTGTAACCGGCCGATACTGAAATGTCTCGTTAGCTTTCATATGAATGCCCATACCTTTCTTTCGCCCGCATGTTTCCATGGGTTTTTAGGCGCCGCTTCAAATGATTCCGCTTCCTTCGCAAACTGTATCTCTTTCAGCATCACGCCCGTATCATTGTATACAATAATACGGGCCGTGTCAATATTTTTCCGAAAATATTATCACCGGATGTCTCACAGTATCTCAATTTCTCCCACCATTTCATCATCCCAATCTTATCCCTCTCCGTCGTACAATAGCAGCCGTCTCACATTCACCATCCCCCATCCCTGCTGATTCCAGGGAAGCCCCAGATCGGTGGCCGTATACAGCAGCCGCTGTCTGCACTCCTCATTTGTCATATCCGGATATTTCTGAAAGGCAAGCGCCGCCGCTCCGGACACCACCGGCGTGGACATGGAGGTACCGCTTTTCGCAATATATGCATTTCGATTTCTGCCCCTGCCGTACAGCCCGGCTGCATTCAGTCCGCAGGAAATGATATCCGTGCCTGGCGCCACCAGATCCGGCTTACGGACAGGACTTCCGGCAATTCCCCTTCCCGAATACAGCGAGCACCTGGAAGGATTATTCACGGCATAGCTTCCGTCATGACACCCTACTGTCAGCACCTTCACCCCTCCCACCGAGGAAATGGTTCCCTCCCCCGGGCCCTTATTCCCGGCTGCGCATACCACAAGAATCCCGTTTCTCCACAATTCCTCTATCTTCTCATGTAAAGCATTTTCTTTTTGAGGTTCTTTCAGGTTTCCGATACCCACGGATATATTTAAAATTTTAATTTCATATTTCTTTTTTACCTCCAGAATCCAGTCCATTCCTTCCAGCATAATCTCCGTGGAACCGTCCCCCTGTTCATCCAGAACCTTCCCTACTACCAGCCTGGCTCCCGGCGCCATCCCACGATATCTGCCGGATGACATTCTTCCGCTCCCGCACAGTATTCCGCACACATGAGTGCCATGTCCGTTGTTGTCATATATCAGATTCCTATGTCCCACAAAATCCTGAAAGCACACCGGTCTGCCCAGCAAATCCGGATGCATGCTCATTCCGGTATCCAGCACGGCGATCGTCACTCCCCGGCCGTCAGTTCCGTCCGACAGATCCGCCCCCGTCATATTCCGTACTCTCTGCATAATCAAAAACTTCCCGGCATATACATTAATTTATTGTATGCCGGGAAGTTTTTGATGTTCGCAGGGAAACTGCTTTCTATCTAATGGCCGCACACCCCAATCACCGAAACATAATCCATCTGAAACCGAAATGCCTCCATACCATCTACAGAAACACTCTCCACCGGAAGTACTTCCAGCTGTCCGTTTCTGTCCAGTGTAAATAATGTCAGGTTTTGTCCTCGCAGGCTCTCCGGCACAGGGAAGGTCACCGTAAGCGCCTGACTGCCCAGATTCGTCAGCGGAACGCCGCTTGCATCCGTTAAAGTCAGCTTACAGATATACATGTTCTCCGGAATCGCAGTCTGAAAAGCGCGCTGAAACGCCTTCTCCATTGCACTAATGTCTTCCGCTTTCGCCACAGTCAGCGTGTAACTTCTGGCGGCCCCTTCCAGAGAAGCCGCTTCTTCCGGCGATATACCTGCGCCGGCGCCGAATGTCTCCTCCAGCCCCTTCACCGTCACACCGGGAGTCTCCGTATCCACTCTGTCATATACCCGATAAGCCTCATTAGAAAGTCTGGAGGCGGAATCCTCATAAGTGCGTTCCGTCTCTCCGGAGCCATAGGTGAGAATAGCGTTGCCGAAAGCCTGAAGGCCTATTTTCTTCAGAGAAGCCGGAAGCGTCACATCCCCCAGAACATTTCCCAGAAAAGCTCTGTCTTTTATCTCCGCCACAGACTTTCCAAAGTCAAGACGGGCCAGGCCGGTGCAGCCTTCAAAAGCGCCCTCCCCAACTACCTGCAAGCTGTCAGGCAGAATCACACTCTCTATCTCCGTGTGATCCTTAAATACTTCCGCCGCTATGACACGCACATCCGACGGAACAGTTACCTCCGCGGCATTCCCCCGATAAGCAATCAATACTCCTCCCGTTGTCAGGAAATCGCCGACCGCACTTCCCGAAGAAGCATTTCCTGAAGAAGCCGTACTCCCTGCTGCGGCTGTCACAGCGCTTCCTTCCTTCAGAAAATTCTCCACCCACAGAGTATGTTCAAAAGCTTTTGGCTCCACTGACATCATCGTATCAGGAAGCGTCACCTCTTCCAGATTATCGCAATGATAAAACGCGCCATAGGCGATCTCTTTCACGCCTGCCGGCAGAACTGCGGAAGTAACAGAACTTCTCGCGAACGCAAACTGCCCCACTTCCTCGATTCCATCCGGCAGCGAGATATTCCTCAAATTCCTGCTGCGGTAATATGCCTGATCGGCTATTATCCTGCCGTCCACAATTCTGAATTTGGGAACATAATCTCCCCGGCCGGCATCTCCGGCCGGACTTTCCGAAGGAGCCGACGGTTCCTGCTGTCTGTCATTTCCATATACCGGAAGGCGCGTATTATTCACGAAAAGGACTGCCTTATTCCCTACTATATGTGTGGAAGTCAGCACATCTCCCTGAATCTCCGCAGGTGGCTGAGTGGGAACAGGATCCGCCGGACCGGGTGCCGGCGGCGTTACAGGAGTCTCCGTGCCCTGGGATGGGTCGGAGGGCTGAGAATCTGCATTGTCTTCGTATCCCGGCATTGTCTTCTGCCGCTCATAAAAGTCCTTCGCATACTGTTCCGCGGCACTGCCGGTCTCCGCATGAATTGTCAGGTTCACACACCCGTCAAAAGCCGTTTCATGGATATACTGCGTCTCAGGAGGAATGCTGATGTCCTTCAGATTCTCGCAATCTGCAAAAGCCTCAATCCCGATAGAAGACACCGTGGACGGCACACTCATCTGTACCAGCCCCTTACATCCTGCAAAGGAATAATCGCCCACCTCGCTGAGGCCCTTGCCCAGAACAACGGTATCCAGGTTATCACAGCCCCAGAAGGCATAGGCTTCGATCCTTTTAACGGAATTCGGCACTACCACAAGCTCAATATTCGTATTGTCCTCAAATGCACTTTTCCCGATCACTTCCACTGTACTGGGAATTGTCACATTTTTTCCCGTACCCCGGTATTTAATCAGGGTACTGCCTTCCATTCTAAAATCGGAGGCAGATGTTTCCGCATCCGCCTCCGACACAGGAAGCAACATCATTATCAGTAACACTGCTGTCAGCAGAATACCTGTAATACGTTTTTTCCTCTTCATATGCTTTCCCTTTCGGCTTTTCCCTTTGAATCTTCCCTTTGGCCTTTATAACAGTCCGGTCTTTCACCGGACTGTCGGTGGCAGCCTTCTCCACAAAGGAACTTCCACAGAGGAATTATGCTCTAACCGCAACCTTCTGCTTCTTTTTCGGGCTCTTTCCGTTGTCCTTCACCATGAACATCACGAAGGACAGGCAAGCCAATCCAATGGACAGGAACCATTTGGGATGAATCCCGTCGCCGGTGGTCGGCGTGCTGTCGGAAATGGTTCCGTCAGACAGATTGGTAATGTCCACATAAATCACATAAGGTGAGAAATGCTCTGCCGTAAAGGTGACACAGGCCACGCCGTTGATAGTCGTAAATCTGGGTGTCAGCTTATCCAGC
>JAAWLQ010000352.1 GCA_022797995.1 Lachnospiraceae bacterium | reverse complement strand
ATCATGGTGCGCAGGTCGCTCCTGCCGGAAGGGTCGCCAATCATGCCCGTGCCGCCGCCAATCAAGGCGATGGGCCTGTTTCCTGCCATCTGCAGCCGCTTCATCAGACACAGCGCCATGAAATGTCCCACATGGAGGCT
This sequence comes from Lachnospiraceae bacterium, assembly GCA_022797995.1. GTDB lineage: Bacteria > Bacillota > Clostridia > Lachnospirales > Lachnospiraceae > Acetatifactor. The sequence continues at coordinate 4,467 of JAAWLQ010000352.1, read as the reverse complement.
GTCCGCCGTTGGGTCAAAGCCGATGTAAAAGGTGGCCTTGCCATAGTTGATCAACTCTTTGATTTCTTCTTCGTCGGTAAGCTGTGCCAGCAGCCCTCTTGCTTTCAATTCTTCAAATACTGTCATTTTGATTCTCCATACCTTTCTTTATCTCATGATCTCTTTCTTTCACTTTTATTTGATTCTTTTATCATAAAGAAATGTGTACCAATCCATTATTATTTTATAACACCTTTACAAGCTTGCAATCTTTACAGAAAAACGTATATCATATCTGCTGCCTGCTTCCCAATCACACATAATATTTTCCTCATAAACACACTTTCCGCCATGTCGCCTATCGTGGGCATAACATTCCATGAGAAGAGCACTGCGTTACCGGTTTACCATCAGCTTCACCATAGCCTGATTCAGCCCGTCCACCGTCAGCTTGTACATGGGGAACAGTTCCTTTACCGCTGTCTCCGCCTCTCTCCAGGGGGCCCGGCCCGGTGCCATCTTCGGATTCAGCCATACCACCTTTTTATATTTCTTTTTCACCAGCTGAAGCCATTCATAACCGGAAAGTCCGCCGTTGGGGCCCCGGTAATTGCCCGTGTCGGAATACAGCTCTTCCGGCGCCATTGCCGCGTCGCCTACAATGATTACCTTATAATCGCTGCCTACATTGCGGAACATCCATTCCGTGTCAATCCAGTCCCCGTTTTCGCATTCCGGCGTCTTGTACATTTTGCTGTAAATGCAGTTATGAAAATAATAGGTCTTCACGTCCTTGTAGTGATTGGATTTGTGTATGGCCTGGAACAGATCGTTCAGCAGACTGCTGAAGGGAATCATGGTGCCTCCGGAATCCATCAGCAGAAGCAGCTTTACCGCATTCTTCCTGGGTTTCTGCATCACAATCTGCAGACAGCCGCCGTTGTTGCAGGTCTTGTTCACCGTTCCGTCGATGTCCAGCTCCGTCTCCGGAATGTCCAGTCTGCTGGAAAACTGTCTGAGCTTTCGGAACGCCATCTGGAACTGTCGGTTATCCAATACTCTGTCGTCTCTGAAATCTCTGTATTTCCGGGCGCCTACCACCGCAAAGGCGGACTGATAGCCTGTCTTGCCCCCCACGCGCACACCGCCCACGTTTCCTCCCATATTACCGAAGGAGGTCTTACCCATGGTGCCGATCCAGAAGCTTCCGCCGTTGTGTTCGCTGTCCTGGTCTTTCAGGCGCTGACGGAACTTCTCTTCCACGTCCTCTTTGTCTATCTGCAGATCCTCCATCTGGTTCAGATGGTTTCTGGCCTCCTCGTGAGCCAGCTCCATCATATCCGACTTGTCCAGCCAGCGGAGCATCTCTTTTCCCACTTCCGTCTCCCTCTGGGCCGCCTTGAAGCATTCGTCGAAAACCATATCAAACTTATCGAAGTCTGTCTCGCTTTTCACCAGAATCATGCGGGCGGTGTAGTAGAACTGAGTCAGGGAACTTCCGCAGAGCCCCTTGTCCAGCGCTTCCTGGAAGGTCAGCCACTCTCCCAGAGTCACACGAAGGCCCTTTGCCCGCAAGGCTTCAAAAAATTTAATGAACATATCGTGATTCTTACCTTTCCTGTTTTTGTAGCCGGGCTTTGGTCATCATAGTTTCCCGGCGCGGTAATTTCCAATGTCATTTCCGCCATCTACAGATTCGGCTCGCTCCGCACAAGCTGCAGGTCTTCATCCTTTTTCACCACAACCCCCACAAAAGGCAGGGCCCTGCGGATGGTATCCGCCGGAATACCGCCGATCTGGAGCGCATTGATCCAGTCAATAAGCTCCGAGGTGCTGGGTTTCTTGCGGATATCCCGTATCGCCCTGATGTTATAGAACACCTCCATTGCATTTTTCAGCAGGTTCTCTTCCACATCGGGATAATGCACCCGGACAATCTCCTCCATCAGCTCTCTGTCCGGGAAATCAATATAATGGAAAATGCAGCGGCGCAGGAAGGCGTCCGGCAGTTCCTTTTCCGCATTGGAGGTGATAATCACAATGGGCCGCTGCTTCGCCTTTATGGTCCGCTTTGTCTCATTGATATAGAACTCCATCTGGTCCAGCTCCCACAGAAGATCGTTGGGGAATTCCAGGTCCGCCTTATCGATCTCGTCTATTAAGAGCACCACCTGCTCTTCGCTGTCGAAGGCCTCTCCCAGCTTTCCAAGCTTGATATAGCGTGCAATATCGTTGACCCCTTCCTCCCCGAACTGCCCGTCGTAAAGTCTCTGTATGGTGTCATACACATACAGACCTTCCTGGGCCTTGGTGGTCGACTTGATATTCCAGACGATCAGATGCTTTCCCAGCGCCTTTGCCACAGCCTCCGCCAGCATTGTCTTGCCGGTGCCCGGCTCTCCCTTGATTAAAAGCGGTTTCTTCAGCGCAATCGCAATATTCACACTGGCCATCAGCTCCTGGCTGGCCACATATTCTCCCGTTCCCTGAAATCCCTGCTGTCCCATTTGCTCCACACACCTTTCTCTTGAAATTGACTCTTTTTTATGTTACGATATTATCGTTGCAAAATCAAGCCCAAACTCAGGAAATCTATGCAATAATCGTAACAGTTCAGCCATACGGCACCGCGAAGTCAAAATCGCGTTTGTATGCGATTTTGCAAGATTCGCAGGCGCCAAAATGAGTTGAAAACTCATTTTGTGTGCATCAGCGTTACAGTTTAGCCGAAGGCTGAACTGTAACCAATAATCCTGTGACGGAAGGTTGATCTGTCACTTGCGGCAAACCTTATATACGAAAGGCAATCATTATGCTGAAAGATATGTTTGAACAGAAGCGGACCCTTTCCTTTGAAGTATTTCCACCGAAAAAGGACGGTGAATTTGAAGCCGCTTTCGATGTGTTAAACGCACTTGGAAAACTGGAACCTGATTTCATCAGCGTCACTTACGGCGCAGGCGGAAGCCGCCGCGGCAAAACGGTGGAACTTGCCTCCTATATTCAGAACACTCTGGGAATCGATGCCATAGCGCATATGACCTGTGTTGGGAGCAAAAGAGAAGATCTGCTGGATGTGGCGGAGAAATTAAGGGAAAACAATATTGATTATGTGCTGGCTCTGCGGGGTGACAGGCCGCAGAATATGACCGACGAGCAGTTCGCCGGCCGGGATTTCGCCCATGCCAACGACATGATGGAATTTTTGCGGGAAAACACGCCGCTGCATCTGGCAGGCGCCTGTTATCCGGAAAAGCATTATGAAAGCTTCAGCATGGAGTCCGATCTGAACAATCTGGTCAGAAAGCAGGAGGCAGGCGCCGAGTTTTTCATCAGCCAGCTTTTCTTTGACAATGATTATTTCTATTCCTTCCTGGAAAAGGCTGATAAAAAGGGAGTTACCATTCCTGTCTGTGCCGGAATCATGCCTATTATCAGCGCCCGACAGATCGGCACTACTGTCAAACTTTCCGGGTCCAGCGTTCCGAAGGCACTCTCCGATCTCTTTGCCGTTTATGGAGATAAAAAGGTTGAGATGAGAAAAGCCGGGATAGATTATGCCATCCGTCAGATTCGGGATCTCCAGGAAAACGGAGTGAACAATATTCATATCTATACCATGAACAAGCCTAAAATGGCCGGAGAAATTGTGAATGCAATTTACAGATAATAAAGCGGCGGAATCGGCGTTGTCCGAAAGGCCGCATCAGAGAAAAAAACTGCCGGATATTCTGAAAGGCTTTGCCGTTATACTGGTTGTGCTGGGACACTGTATCCAGGAGGGCAGCGGCGAAGATTTCAGTGTCCGGTCCCTTTATTTTTATGATAAGCTGTATCAGTTTATCTATAGCTTTCATATGCCGCTGTTTATGGCGGTAAGCGGATATCTCTGCCGTGAAAGCATGAGCCGGGCAGTTACGCGGCCGGAGAGAATCACTATGCTGAAAAAGCGTGCGGTCAGACTGCTCTCCCCGATTTTCCTGTGGACGGGAGCCGATATGGTCCGCTCATTTGTGACGGCTCCCGAACCTCTGCCTTTTGAGCCGGGAGAATTCCTGCTCTCCTTTTTTCGCGCTGCCCTGCTTAATTTATGGTTTCTCTGGGCGGTTTTCTGGTGTTTTCTGATTGTTTATATCATACACTATCTTTTCCATGATTCTGTTCTGCTGTATACGGCAGGATTTATTTCCATGTTCTTTCTGCCGGACGGTCTGGGACTTGGAGCTTATAAATATATGCTGCCTTTTTTTGTGGCGGCTTTCTACGCCCATGATTTTCTGAATACACATAACTGTGCCGCGCTCAGAGAACCGCGGCTCTGGAGAGTGCTGTCCGCAGGTGCTGTCTTCGGGATTCTCTTTCTCTTCTTCGATGAAAATTCCATGATTTATCTGTCCGGATACCGAATTACAGGGAAGGACGTCCTGCTTCAGCTGCGAATCGATTTCTACAGAGCCCTGACCGGCTTTGCCGGTATCGCATTCTTTA
>JAAWLQ010000351.1 GCA_022797995.1 Lachnospiraceae bacterium | reverse complement strand
AGAAAAGTAAAAAAAGCAGGAAGAAGAATTTTGAGTGTATTAGTAATGATGACATTACTTGCAGGAGCACCTGGATTTACCAGTAAAGCGTCAGAAGCAGATGTACCAGAGAATCTTATGGAAGAGCCTATAAAGGTAGAAATTTTGGAGGCAATTGTAGTGGAAGATATGGATGTATCTTCTGATATTACTACATACACTATGTTAGCTGACTGCATGATCTCTGTCGGTGGAGACAGTGAAGGCATGCATATTGATATTTCTACAGGAACAGTTGGAACCGCTTCTGTATTAGGAGTAAAGGATGTTAAAATTTGGAAGAAAAACTGGCGTGGAAACTGGGATTTAGTGGCCATATCTAGTGGAGGAGAAGCCTATAATAGATCAACGACAGGTGTAATGATTGTATATCCCGATGCAGTAAAAGGTGCTACTTACAAAATTACTTGTGTCCATTATGGAAATGTCAATGGTTATATAGAGGGAGAAAACGACAGTGGTGAATTCGTTTTTAACTTTTATTAAAAAACACAGAAACCCCAAACCCCAGATTCACATCAATTTACGGAGGACAAAGAGATTAAGCACATTACATTTTTCAGTAAAACAATAGAGACAATAGGTTATGACCCGCAGACAGCTACCCTGGAAGTCAAACTGATGACTGACGGACGGGTGCTAAAATATGAAGATGTGCCGGAAGAAATCTGGTACAGCCTCAGACATAATTACCACCCTGACACTTATTTTCGCGTATACGTCTGCGGACATTATGAAGAAACCGTTGTCTCGGAAGACGAAAGCAGTAAGCAGTAGCAGAGATTAGCCTTTTGCCGCGGCAGAATAACAGTTCATATGTCTTAACAACTGTTATGTAAAGAAGTATTTTAAATTGTCCTATAAGATTCCCTGCCTCCATCCGGTAATCAGTCATTGATATTTGGCATGGAGGCAGGGGATTTTTTACAATCAGAAGAATCTTATAAAAAAATAAATTTTCTGTAATAAAATTCTCCGTCAGGCCATTTATATAATAGAAGGGTATTTGAATGTGCTTTTACAGGAAGGATTCCAAAGAATATTCAGCATCTTTCGAAAATATACATAAAGGAGAAAAGAAAATTGTGAAAAAAGAAAAACCGATGGGAGATTCAGGGAGCAGGGAGACAGTTGACATTGGAAAAGTAATATACGGAGGACAAGACCATTAAACACATTAGCTTTTACAGTACATTTATAGCGACCGTAGGTTATGATCCTCAGACAGCTATTCTGGAGATCAGGCTATTGGTTGACGGGAAAATACGACGATATAAAGGGGTACCGGAAGATATCTGGTATCGTCTAAGAGAAAATTACCATCCGGATACTTTTTACCGCAGACATATCTGCGGACATTATGCAGAGACAATTCTTCCGGATGAAGAAGAAAATAATTAGGCAGGTTTTATGATACAACCCTTCTCAGCTCTTTTCTGAACTTTTTTCTTACAGTTCCCCATGGTCCACGGGCAGGCAAGACCGCGGATTAGGGGGAATCTCTTTGATCTTTTCACGCTTTATTGCGGTCTCATCTTCAACCGAAGGATTACGACATTTTCATAAAGGCATTTAAAAATATTTCATGAAAATAAGATAAAATGCTTGCGTAAAACAGAAAAATATGCTATAGTATGTACATTGTCAGATGAGGCCGTTTCGGCTGATCTTATGATAATATCTTGATTTATCGCATCAGGAAATCTGTCATTTTCTGATTGCGTGATATTTCAGAATGTAAAGCATTCGAAGTGCAAAACATTCTGTCCTATTGGCTTTTCGCCGCCTTTTCAAGCGAAATAACAACAAAATAAGGGCAGGCGAAGCAGTATTTCTCCTGTCCGAAATGAGAACAGGAGGATATTTATGAAGAAAAGGGCAGTAAGGTTAAAATCTGCGAAGGGGCAGACCGCGAAGAGCGGTTCAGTTGCCGGAAAGCAGGAGCAGAACGGAAAAAATGGTGAACACAACAGCGAACACAACAGAGATATCAGCAGTAAGGATGTTTTTGACAACCCTGTTCTGTGTGCGCAGTTCCTTCGGGATAATTTAAACATCCCGCTCTTGAAAAATGTGCAGCCGGAGGATATCGAGGATATTTCTTCCCGTTATCATCCTTATCTGGGAACAGAATTTGAGTCAGATTCCGTTCAGAAGATTCGGATTCTCGATATCGGAAAGGAAAATGCGCCTCCATTTCTGGTATCGCTCATTGATCACAAAAGTCTGGTGGATTATGATGCCGCCATGCAGCTGCTTCGATATATGATGTGTATCTGGACAGCATATAAAAAGGAGATGGAGGCAAAGCATGAGGGTATCACCAGGAGGAAAGATTTCCGGTACCCGGTCATTATTCCCATCATATATTTTGAGGGACGGGCAAAATGGACGGCTGCCAGGGAGTTCCGAGAGAGAATTGGACGAGAAGCAGAGTTCAGAAAATGGATTCCGAATTTCAGGTATGAACTTGTGAATGTCTGTGGTTACAGCAATGAGGAACTGCTGAACCGCGGAGATGAGATGTCGTTGATTATGCTGATCAATAAAGTACAGAAAACAGCGGATCTGGAACAGTTCCTTCATATTTCCGGGGATAAACTGAACCAGATCATTGCAGACAGCCCTGAACATGTGGTGGACGTTATCGTATCCGCTATGGAGAGTCTTTGCTTTAAGATAGGGGTATCCGATAAAGAACGGGTGGAATGTGTCCGGAAAGTGAGAGAGCGGGAAATGGGATATCTGTGGGAAAATATGGAAAAAATCAGTATACAGGAAGAGCGAAGAAAGACAGAGGAGCAGCGGAGAAAGACGGAAAAAGAGCGCAGAAAGACGGAAAAAGAACGTAAAAGGGCGGAAGAAGCACACAAAAAGGCGGAAGAAGCACACAAAAAGGCGGAAGAAGAGCACAAAAGGGCGGAAGAAGAGCGCGAAAAGGCGGAAGAAGCACACAAAAAGGCGGAAGAAGAACGCGAAAAGGCGGAAGAAGAGCGCAGAAAGGCTGACGAGCAGCAGAAGCTTGCTGAAAAAGAGCGCAGAAGAGCCGACGCAGCGGAGGAAAAGCTGAAGGCCGCCGAGGAAATGATAAGGCAATTAAACGATAAATATCAGAAGGACAAATGAGAAAAAGCAGGAAGCATTGCATGGAATACGGATGCTTCCTTTTTTGTACCATTTCTTAAGATACGGATTCAGACTTGACGTTCTGTTTTGGCTGTGATATAAGTGTATTAAATATATTAATACACTTGCTACTTTTCATACAGCCAGGGAAAGGAGAGAGCATGATTCTGTTAGACTATCGGGATAAGCGTCCTATCTATGAACAGGTGGCGGAAAAGCTGGAACGTCTGATTGTGAGCGGCGGACTGGAACCTTTGACCAAAATGCCCAGTGTGCGGAGTCTGGCAATGGAGCTTTCCGTGAATCCCAATACGGTACAGCGGGCCTACACTCAGCTGGAGCAGGACGGTTATCTTTATACTGTGTCCGGCAGAGGCAGCTTTGTGACTGCGGAGAACGAATGGAGGGAGAACAGGCGGGGTAAAATTCTGCGGGAGTGGAGAAGCATCACTTTGCAGGCCAGGGAAGCCGGAGTGCCCGAAGAAAGGCTTTCAGACGAGTTACACCTGATATATGGGGAGGGCGGACAATGATTGAGTTTCGAAATTTAAGCAAACATTTTGACAAAGTGAAAGCCATTGACAATATCAGCGCGACTATCGAGGAAGGTCATGTGTTCGGACTGATCGGAACGAACGGAGCCGGGAAATCCACCTTGATGCGGCTGCTGTGCGGAGTTATGAAGCCGGATCAGGGAACGATCAGTGTGGACGGGGAACCGGTGTATGATAATCCGTCTGCAAAAGCCAGAATTTTTTATATATCAGATGACCAGTATTTTTTCAGAAACGGTACGTCCGGAGATATGCTTCGACTGTACCGGACGTATTATCCCGGTTTTGACGGGGATAAGTGGAAGGCATTGATGGGGAAATTCGGACTGGATCCGGGCAGGAAGATCAGTACGTTTTCCAAAGGAATGAAGAAGCAGCTTTCTGTTATCTGCGGAATCTGTGCCAATACAAAATATCTGTTCTGTGATGAAACCTTTGACGGACTGGACCCGGTAATGCGCCAGGCGGTGAAAGCAGTCTTTATCCGGGAGATGGAAGAAAGGGGGTTGACTCCGGTTATTGCATCCCATAATCTGCGGGAGCTGGAGGATATCTGCGAGTATGTGGGATTATTGCACAGAGGAGGGATTCTCTTTGAAAAGGATCTGGATGAAATGAAACTGAACATACACAAGATACAGTGTGTGGTCAGAGAAGAAAGCATGCTGCAGCAGATCAGGGAAAATCTGGAGGTGATGACCATGGAGAACAGAGGCGCGCTCTACACCTTCACGGTCAGGGGAAAAAGGACAGATGTGGAAGCTTTTATGGAACAGCTATCCCCGGTGTTCTTCGAACTGCTGCCGCTGTCTCTGGAAGAAATATTTATCAGTGAAACGGAGGTGAAGGGATATGACGTCAAAGCACTTATTTTTTAAGGCAATGAAGGA
>JAAWLQ010000350.1 GCA_022797995.1 Lachnospiraceae bacterium | reverse complement strand
AAGGAGGCCCGGGAGGAGGGGAGAATCGAGGGTCGACGGGAGGGCAGACTAGAAGGACGACGAGAAGGCAGACTAGAAGGAAAAATTGACCTTGTGCGGAAGAAGGCAGCGAAGGGCAGATCGCCGGAAGAGATTGCGGAGATGATGGAAGAGGAACTGGCCCAAATAAAGGAAATCTGTGAATTGCTTAAGTATCACCCTGGATGGAGCGATGAAAGAATCTGTGAAGAATTGAAAAATACTGCTTTGAATCAACAGAAGAGAAGGGAGTAAAATAAGAGAATAATCGTAGGAAATGCCGCAGAGAAAGTGATATGCTTTGCGGCATTTTTGTCGTATAATAAGCTTCACAGAACAAACGCGGAACTATAATGAGGAGAAAAAATATGATACACCAGATTACCGACGAAGCCGTCAACCGTTACCGGAAATATATGTCAGACGAAGAATACGCAGAGAGCACTATACAAAAATATCTGCGGGATATTCAGGCTTTCAGAATATGGCTGGAAGGGTACAATACAAATGTAGCTGACATGAAAGACAAAAATGGGAGAAGCTCAGAAACGGAGGAAGAGAACCCGGTGGATAGAAGCGGCAATATGGACAGGGAAGCTGCCGCCGCGTGGAAATCCCATCTGGTGGATGCAGGCTATGCGCCGGTGACAATCAACGCAATGCTCTCGTCCCTGAACGGATTTTTTGTGTACCTGGGCTGGGAAGAATGTAAAGTAAAATTACTGAAGATACAACGGCGAACCTTCCGGGACCAGGACAGAGACCTGAGCAGAGCGGAATATGGGCGTCTGCTGGAAAGTGCCGGAAAATATGGCAATCCAAGACTTGTACTGTTGCTGGAGACTATCTGTGCCACCGGAATCCGGGTATCTGAAGTAAAATATATCACAATAGAAGCAATTCAGCGGAGACGGGCGGACATTTCCCTGAAAGGAAAAATCAGAACCATTCTGTTACCGGGAAAGCTCTGTAAGAAGCTTAGGGACTATGCGAAAAAACGAAAAATAAAATCAGGGGAAATTTTTATAACCAGAACAGGAAAAAGCATGTGCAGACGCCAGATTTGGGGAGAAATGAAGAAGCTGTGCGCAAAAGCGGGAGTGAATGCTTCCAAAGTATTTCCCCATAATCTTCGCCATCTGTTTGCCAGAACCTTTTATGGCCTGAGCAGAGACATTGTAAAGCTTGCGGATGTGCTGGGGCACAGCAGTATTGAGACCACAAGAATCTACCTGATTTCCACCGGGGAAACCCATGCACGTCAAATGGAAAGGCTGGGGTTGATCAGCTGAGAGAAGAACATAAAAAGTAGAAAATAATCAACAAACAGACAAATACCACAAAATCATCATTTTGTGTACTTTTTGATGCAAAAATCCTCTTTATACACATCATATATGGCTATAGTATAGCACGCAGCCATACTGTTTTCAAGATTATTTTATGTTGCTGTTCAGAAAAATTGACTGAAAAATATTAGCTTTTGAACATTGGGACATGAAAAAGGGAACTCGAAATGGCTATTTTCCGGGTTTTCTGTTAATTATACCTTTTTTTCACCATTTCTGGGACACGGTTTTATACTGTGTCTCTTTTTCTGCTTGTCAGGGATATTTCAGGAAATTGAAATAAATAAAATGATGATTTTGTGTACTTTGCGACATGCAGTTTATGAGATGTCATTGACCTTTTTACGCAACAGCTCAAAGCTCCATCTGAACTGCTGTCATTTTAAAGAATAACCGGCAGGACAGAGCGAGTTCCATGCAGGAAGGAGAGAAGATGAACACCCTGAATCGGGAGACAGAAGAAAAGCTGACATCGGAAACGCTGGAAACGTTTTTGGCACATTTGTCCGGCCAGGGACGCAGTCAGGTATCTCTGCAGGAGTATCGCAGAACTTTGAAAATGCTTTGTACCTGTCTTTCCGGAGAGAAAAGGCTCAGCCAAAAAAGTGGAGCGAAATGGAAAATGTGGCTGGAAGAACAGGGGTTCAGCCCCCGAACCATCAATATGAGAATATCTGTCTGGAACAGTCTGGTAAGGTACCTGGGACACCGCGACTGGCAGGTGGATGATTTTAACTGTATACAGAACGATATACAGCCGGAACTGACCAGACAGGAGTATCTTCGACTGCTGTCGACGGCAAAGCAACTGGGACAGATAAAGGTCTATCTGCTGGTTAAGACTTTGGGAGGCGTGGGCCTGCGGATACAGGAATTACCGCAGCTCACGGCGGAAGCGGTTCGTCAGGGATCAGTTCGGCTGGAGAGCCAGAACGGGGCCAGTATCCGGGTGCTGCATCTGCCGGCGGTACTGCGGCGGGAGTTACTGGAATACATGAGCCGGGAGGGAATCACAGGGGGACCTGTGTTTGTCACTTCCGGGGGGAAGCCTGTGGACCGCTCCAATGTGGGCCACAGTATCAGAAAGCTGAGCCGGGACGCAAGAGTGGCAGAGGAGAAAGCTAATCCCAGATGCCTGTGGAAAATGTACCAGTCTACCCAGGAGGGGATTCAGGCCAATGTGGCCATATTGATGGAACAGGCCTATGAGAGACTGCTGGAACAGGAGCAGCTGACCGTGGGCTGGGAGTACGGCGGAAGATGACGAAGGCCGGCGGAAATGAAGGAAGCCAGCGGGCATGTCGGAGGGCCGGCGGACATGTCAGAAGCCAGCCGGAGATGGCGGAAAGCAGTCGGAAACGACCAAAAGACAACAGGAGATGACAGGGGGCAGCTGCGGGACATTTGGATGATTCCACGGCAGAACAATTATCATGGAAGAGAAAAAAATAATTCATTTTACATTATTGGGAGTATTTTCCAGCGCAGACGCACGGGGGGGCGGACAGGTTGCGGCACCGGGCAAAAAAGCGTTGTCGTTCCTCCAGTATCTGATTGTAAACCATACGAGAAATGTTTCATCGGAGGAATTGATTGACCGGTTCTGGGGGGAACAGAGCAATGATCCGGCCAATGCGTTAAAAAATATGCTCTTTAAGACAAGGAGCTTTCTGAAAAAGATGTTCCCGGAGCAGGAAAATCTCATTGTGACATTTCCGGGATGCTATGGATGGAACAGTGATATCCGGCTGGAACTGGACTCGGAACTGTTTGAGAGAACCTGTCTGGAAACGGGAAAGCAGTCGGGAGAGGCCTATCTGGAAACCCTTCTCAGAGCGGTCTCCCTGTATAAGGGGGATTTCCTCTCCGGCAACGACAGCGACTGGGTGCTTTCCCTGCGGCGCTACTACCAGACCCTTTATCTGGATGTCTGCAAAATGCTTCTGCCTCTGCTTCAGGAAAAGGAGCGCTGGGCGGAAATGATCGGTATCTGTGAACAGGCTTCCGCAGTGGATTATGGGGAAGACACCTTTATCATATACCAGATGCAGGCGTTGATTGCCATGGGACATCCGGAGAGGGCGGCGGATACTTATAAAAGTTATCGGGAGATGCTCTGGCAGGAATTTGAGATTGAACCGTCAGAGCAGGTGGAACAGCTCTACATGCTGACGGACAGCATGTGCAGGAACAACAGGAATGATTATGATATCCTGAAACTGGTTGCGGAGAGGGAGCCTGACAGTCAGGCTTTCTTTTGCACGTTTGGAGTATTTCAGAATATCGTCTCTCTGGAACGGCGCCATCTGACACGTTCCGGACAGGATTCTTCGCTTGTGGTGGTAAGCCTGGGCAATAAAGTGACACCCACCACAGATGCAAGGAGACTGGAACGGATTCTGCTGGAAGGACTCAGAACAGGAGATCCGGTGGCCAGGCTGGATGCCGGTTCCTACATTCTGATGCTGACAGGGGCTACCGTGGAAAACGCGTGGACGGTGATGGACAGGATTGATCGCGCCTTTCACCGGACCTATTCCCACTCCAAAGCCTGTATTTCCTTCCGGGTGGTGGCGCTGAATAAGGATCTATGAGGGTTTTTTAGTTGAAAAGGGTGCTATATTCCATGGCATGCAAAACAACCATACATATATCAGAAAAAATGCCGTACAGGGAAACACCCCATACGGCGGCAGGTAAAGATCATTTCCCGAACAGATGGCTGTGTGACCTGGTCCGGGATAGGGTCAACACCAGAACATCATCGTCAATGCGGTAGATAAGCAGCCAGTCGGGCAGCACATGGCACTCACGGTGTCCAGCCCAGTTCCTGGACAGGGCGTGATCCCTGCTTTTCTCCGGGAGGGGGATTCCCATGGCAAGATCGGTGATCACGCCCCCTAACAGCCCAATGTCCAGCCCACGCTTCATTGCCAGCTTGTAATCTTTCTTAAATTGTGTGGTGGACTTGACGGTATATTTTGCTTTTTTCATGCTTTCAGGTCTGCGAACAGTTCGTCCAGATCGGTATATCCTTTTACTGCCGGGTCTTTCGCAATCCTTTCTGCCTCCAGCATGGCGGCAATCGTTTCACTGTTAGGCTGATTGAGGGAAACGTCAAAGGGAATCCGTCCTTCACGGAGAGATTGACGGACAAAAATATTAAATGCCGTTGTCAGGTTCATGCCGAGTTCCCCGAACAGCCTGTCAGCCTGCGCTTTCAGGTCTGAATCCATACGGATGCTGA
>JAAWLQ010000349.1 GCA_022797995.1 Lachnospiraceae bacterium | reverse complement strand
CATGTGCACCGGGTGGACGATATTTTTACGGCCGTGAGAATCGCAAAAGAATTTCATCTGAAAATGACATTGGACCATTGTTCCGAGGGACATCTCATTGCGGAAGAGTTGGCGGCGGAAGGATTTCCCGCTATTGTGGGACCGGATCTGGCCAGTCGAAGCAAAATTGAGGTTCAGAATATGGCCTTTAAGACGGCTGGAATATTGAATCAGGCGGGCGTCATGACCGCTGTTACCACCGATCACCCGGTTTCCCTGATTCAGTCTCTTCCACTCTGTGCCGGACTGGCAGTAAAGTCAGGGCTGGACCTGGAGGCGGGATACCGGGCGATTACGATTCATCCGGCGGTGATCTGCGGCGTGGCGGACCGGGTGGGCAGCCTCGAGGTGGGAAAGGATGCCGACATAGCCATTTTCACCGGAAATCCCATGGAGGTGTTCACGGAGACACTGTACACCATCATTGACGGAGAGATAGTGTACGAAGCCGGAAAAGATTGAGAGATAAATATTTGCATAGACGGTATTCTGTGATAAAATGACCTTGTGTCATGCGCGGGCGATAAGGAACCAGAAATAACTCTTAAGGAGTTATTTCTAAACGGTTCCTGAATTGAATACTTATCAATAAGGAATATTTGCCGTTCCTGTAAGGACAGGACGGCGGATACATAAGGAGAGACGAAGAGATGAAAATTGTGGTTCTGGCAGGAGGAAGCAGTACGGAGCGGGATGTGTCCCTGAGTTCCGGAGGCATGATTTATAAAGCATTGAAGCAGAGGGGACATCAGGCAATTCTGCTGGATGTCTGGCTGGGATATGCGGGGGACATCGGGAGAATTTTCGAGCAGGAGACGGACTGGGCCGCCCAGGTGAAGGCAGTGGCGGAGGATGATCCGGACATAGAAGCCATTAAGGCCATGCGCAGAGACGACTCAAAGAGCTTCTTCGGCCCAAATGTGCTGGAGCTCTGCAAAATGGCGGACTGTGTGTTCCTGGCGCTGCACGGAGCAAACGGAGAGGACGGCAGGATACAGGCCTGCTTTGACTTGCTGGGAATTCCTTATACGGGTGCGGACTTCGTGGGTTCCTGCCTGGCAATGGACAAAGGAATTACGAAAGACATCTTCCGGACCTGGAATATTCCCACTCCCGCGGGAATCAGGCTGAAAAAAGGGGAAAGGGAAGAGAAAAAGGTTCCCTGCCCCTGCATCGTAAAGACCAGCTGCGGCGGTTCCAGCATAGGGGTCTATATAGCAGGAGATGACAGAGAATACGAAAGGGCAAAGGAAGAGGCCTGGCGGTACGGTGATGAAATCATTGTGGAGCAATACATAAAGGGAAGAGAGTTCTCCGTAGGCGTCCTGGACGGAAAGGCGCTGCCGGTGATAGAGATGGCTCCCAAAGAGGGATTTTACGATTACAGGAATAAATATCAGGCAGGAACCACCATAGAAACCTGCCCGGCACAGATTCCTGAGGAGAAAAGCCGTGAAATGCAGGAAATTGCGGAGCGGGTATTCCTTGCGCTGCGGCTGAAAAGCTATGCCCGCATGGATTTTGTGATGAGTGCGCAGAGGGAGGTCTACTGCCTCGAGGGCAACACGCTGCCGGGCATGACACCCACCTCCCTGCTTCCCCAGGAAGCCGCGGCCGTGGGCATGGACTTCGGGGAACTGTGTGAGAAAATCCTTCAAATGGCCCTCGTCTGAGGACATGGGAGAAGTGATGATACCGGTTGCATCTATACGGAACTTGAAAACAGCGTACATGCAACTGGTATCCAGGGGAATTCCGGACATAAATATGGCCGGGATTTCCCTGCGGGTGATGATACCAGTTGCATGTACGCGGAACTAAAAAACAGCGTACATGCAACTGGTATCCAGAGGTATCACGGACATAAGAATGGCCGGGATACCTCTGCAGGTAAAGATACCAGTTGCATGTACGCGGAACTGGAATAAAGAAAGGACATAAACCGAATATGATGAATTTTACATGGAAAGAAATAGCCCGGGCCTGCGGCGGAGAACTTGTGCTTCGGGGAAATGCAGGCGGGGAAGACAGCTGCGTCAGCTCTGTGGTGATTGACTCCAGACTGGCGGAAGCCCGGGGCGTTTTTATCGCGACTTTGGGAGAGCGGGTGGACGGACATAAATTTATTACAGATGTATTCTCCAAAGGAGCCGCTCTTGTGATAACCCAGAAGACACCGGAGCAGGTGGAGGCGGAGCATGGATGTAAGGCATCTGAGTGGGGCAGTTACATTCTGGTGGCGGACACCCTGCAGGCGCTGAAGGAGATTGCGGAAGCCTACCGGAGAAAATTGTCTGTCAGGGTCGTGGGGATTACCGGCAGCGTTGGCAAGACCAGCACGAAAGAATTTATCGCAAGTGTGCTGGCTGAAAAGTATCAGGTTCTGAAGACGGAGGGGAATTTTAACAATGAAATCGGTGTGCCGCTGACCCTTCTGCGCATCCGCCCGGAGCATGAGCTGGCGGTGGTGGAGATGGGAATCAGCGATTTCGGAGAGATGCACCGACTGAGTAAAATGGCGCGTCCCAATATCTGCGTGATGACCAATATCGGACAGAGCCATCTGAACAATCTGAAAGACAGAGACGGGATTCTCCGGGCAAAATCCGAGATTTTTGACTTCATGGCCGAGGACGGGGAAATCTGTCTGAACGGAGAGGACGACAAACTGGCGGCGCTGAGAGAGATAAAGGGACATATTCCCCACTTTTTCGGACTGGGGACGGATTCAGGGGAGGAAGTGTCCGTGACGGATATTGTGGGCAGGGGCCTGGAGGGAAGCGACGCCGTGCTTGTGATGAAGCAGGCGGAGGGAGAAAACATGAGGCAGCAGATTCACATTCCGCTGCCCGGCAGACATATGGCGCTGAATGCGGCGGCAGCGGCCTGTGTGGGCAGGCTTCTTGGCCTGAGCGGAGAGGAGATTGCCGCCGGAATCGGGAAGGCCGGACTGATGACAGGGCGGACCAATGTGATAAGGCTGCCGAGGTATACGCTGATTGACGACTGCTACAATGCCAACCCGGTCTCCATGAAGGCCGCCATTGATCTGCTTGCTCTGGCGGACACCACGAAAGTGGCGATTCTGGGGGATATGCTGAACCTGGGCGAGAATTCCCACAGATACCATAAGGAGGCCGGCAGCCATGCGGCGGCTTCCGGTATCGATCACATTCTCTGTGTGGGAGAGGAATCCAGGCATATGTTCTGGGCCGCGGCAAACAATGCGGAGGAAACCATGAAGATTTCCCATTATCCTGACACGGAGACTCTGTTACGAAGTCTTTCGTCGGACAGCGGAGAACTGGTGCCTGAGGGGAGCACCGTGCTGATTAAAGCGTCTCATGATATGGGATTTGTGAAGGTGCTGGAGTTTCTGAGGAGCTGACAGGTTGTATGCTATCGGTGTCTGTTCGACAGTTCCTTATGACGGTTCATAAAGTCCCTTTAAAATAGTTGGGGAAATCTGTAAAGGGACTTTGTGACTACAGGAACAATTCATGACAGTGCAATGACCTGTCCTTAGGATAGTTCCCTGAAATCCACAGACAAATCAGGATAAATATTGACCCGGATTTTATCATGGAAGGTATAGGACCTGACGTCAAACGCATTCTGCTCAAAAAAGTAGACGAAAACAGTCTGATTTTTGGGATTTACAATCCAATATTCCCGTACCCCGGCGTCTGCATATAAATTCAGCTTGCGGACATAATCGTGACTGGAGGTGCTGGGAGAAACAATCTCAATAATCCAGTCCGGGGCACCCGAACAGCCGCTGTCAGTAAGTTTTTTCGGATCACATATGACGCAGATATCAGGCTCTACAATTGTTCGTTTGTCATCAAACAGTTTGACGGCGAAAGGAGCCGGATAGACTTCACAAGAACCGGCTTTTTCCCGAATGTAATTTCCGATGAGAATATGCAGAGAGGATAATATCTTCTGATGAATACGGCTGGGTGCCGCCATGTAGTAAAACTGGCCGTTAATTAATTCTGCCCGGACCGTTTCGGGCAGATTGTAGTAATCTTCTTCCGTATAATATTTTGTCTGTGCTAATTCCATGATTGAATTTCCTTTCCTTTGGATGAAGCAAAAAACGGTTAGATTATTTTTATCATAACATGAAAATGCCGGCTTTTCTATTCTAAAAAGTATTTTTAACAAAAAAGCCTTTAACAAAAAGGGCAGCCGGCAAAATAAGATTTATAAAATCTTAACCTATTTTATTCCCGTTTATGAGAAAATAAAGGGTAATTATAAAAATGCCGAACCAAACAGAGGCCAGACCAAACGAAGGTCAGACTAAACGAAGGCCAGACCAAACGAAGGCCAGACCAAACGAAGGCCAGACCAAACGAGGGTCAGACTAAACGAAGGCCAGGTCGGCGCGGCGAAAGGGCATTTGGCTGAGACGGATCGGTATCGGCAAAGATTGAGGGCGGAAATGAACGAAAAGATATTGGTGGCAGACGACGAAAAAGAGATTGCGGACCTTGTGGAGCTGTATCTGAAAAACGAAGGGTTTCAGGTACTGAAATATTATGACGGTGCCCAGGCCATGAAGGCGGC
>JAAWLQ010000348.1 GCA_022797995.1 Lachnospiraceae bacterium | reverse complement strand
CGTCAGACCTATCTGTGGAGCGTCCTTTATGCCACAGGGTATCTGACCGATGCGGGGAAACCGGAGGGGCGGATTCATAAACTGACGATTCCCAATATGGAAGTCCGAAAAATCTATGAGGATAAGATTCTCTCCTGGTTCCGTATGAAGGTAACGAGCGACACAAAGCGGTGGGAGCGTTTTTGCACAGCGGTCAAAACCGGCGATGGGGAAACGGTACAGGATCTGTTTGGTGCGTTCCTGTCGGAGTCTATCAGCATCCGGGACACGGCGGTGAGAAAAGAAAAAAAAGAAAACTTTTACCACGGCATATTTCTGGGCCTCTTGCAGGCGGAGGGAAGCTGGATTGTAAAATCCAACGCGGAGTCCGGCAGCGGCTATTCCGATATCCTGCTCATCGTCCCTCAGGAGAAAACCGGCTGTATTATCGAGGTGAAATACGCGGAGAACGGCGCATTTGACGCCGCGCTCAAAGAGGCGATGGAGCAGATTGAAAGCCATGAATATACCGAACTGCTAAGAAGGGAAGGAATGGAGACAATCCATAAATATGGTCTGGCCTGCTACCGGAAAACCTGCCGTCTGGCGTGTGAAAAAGAATAGGGGAGGATAAATTTTCCTGTGCGCAGAGCAACTGTCTATAGGCTATTTCCACATGGGAATACAACCGTTGCTGCAAAAATGTATCATTTTATATAGGGAAGAAGGAATATGGCTTTATGAACAAAGATTTAACCGTAGGAAAAGCGGAAGCAGTGCTGTGGCAATTCTGTCTTCCGCTTTTCGGCAGCATTATTTTTCAACAGCTCTACAACATAGCGGACAGCCTCGTGGCCGGAAAGTTCATCGGCGAAAACGCGCTGGCGGCTGTGGGGAACAGTTACGAGATCACCCTGATTTTCATCGCGTTCGCATTCGGCTGTAATATAGGCTGTTCCGTGGTGGTCTCGCAGACTTTCGGCGCAAAGGAATTTGACCGTCTGAAAACCGCCGTGACCACAGCCTGCATTTTCAGCGGGGCTGTCTGCCTGGCGCTGATGCTTGGAGGGATTTTGGGCTGCAATCCGCTGCTCCATCTGATGCGGACACCGGAAGAAGTCTTTGCGGATTCGAAGCTGTATCTCGATATCTACATATGGGGGCTTCCGTTTGTATTCTTTTATAATATTGCCACCGGAATCTTTTCCGCGCTGGGCGATTCCAAAACCCCCTTTTATTTCCTTGCGGTGTCCTCCGTATCAAACATAGGGGTGGATATCCTGTTTGTCAAGGCATTCCGCATGGGCGTTGCGGGGGTTGCATGGGCCACTTTTCTATGCCAGGGAATCAGCTGCATCCTGGCCGTACTTGCGGTGTGGAGGAGGCTTAAAAAAATCCCCTGTCTGAAAAAGCCGGTATTATTTGACCGGGGACTGTTAAAAAGGATTCTGGTGATCGCCATACCCAGCATTTTGCAGCAGAGCTTCATTTCCGTGGGAAATATTCTGATTCAAACCGTAATCAATGGATTCGGCGCTTCTGTTATGGCCGGATATTCCGCCGCGGTAAAGCTGAACAATCTGGTCATTACGTCCTTTACCACAATCGGAAACGGAATTTCGAATTATTCCGCGCAGAATCTGGGCGCGGGAAAGTATGGGCGGATCAGGGAGGGCTTTCGCGCAGGCATCAAAATGGTATGGTGCCTCTGCATTCCTTTCTGTGCCCTTTATCTTTTATTCGGAAAATATCTGCTACTCCTGTTCATGGAAAAAGGCTCCGGCGCAGCGCTTCTGACGGGCAGGCAGTTTTTATGGATACTGGCGCCATTTTATTTCGTGGTATCCACAAAATTAGTGGCTGACGGCATTCTTCGGGGAACCAGCGCAATGGGGCAGTTCATGGCGGCTACCTTTACCGATTTGATTCTCCGTGTGCTTTTGGCTTTCGTATTATCGGATTTGACGAAGAGCGCGCTGGGGATATGGTGTGCGTGGCCTGTGGGGTGGACCATTGCCATGGCGCTTTCGGTTTTCTTTTATCGCAGGAAGACAAAGGGCTATAGATGACTCACAGATTATACTTTGTCTTAATGACAATATCCGTATACATGAATTCTGTGGCGGGCATCTGCCCTTTCATCAGGTAATTTGCCAGCAGAAAGGGCGGGCGGTAGCC
Source organism: Lachnospiraceae bacterium (assembly GCA_022797995.1). GTDB lineage: Bacteria > Bacillota > Clostridia > Lachnospirales > Lachnospiraceae > Acetatifactor. The sequence continues at coordinate 2,478 of JAAWLQ010000348.1, read as the reverse complement.
CTGCTCAAATCCGTTCTGGTCGATGAGAAAATCGGCGATTCCGTCCCGAATGATCTTTTCATTTTTCGGAGTCTGATCATAAATCACCACGAAAGGGCGCTTTTCCAGACACAGTTTCTCAAAGGCCCTTCCGATTCCCCCCTGTCCTCCTGATACGGAGAAGACAGCATTGATGCCGGATATGTTCAATAGAGCGCTTTCGATAATTTTTTCCACTTCCACTGTGTCATTAAAGCTTGCCTGTACTCCGGCAATCTGCAGTTTGGGGCATAGCCGTTTCGCCTCCTCCACAAAGCCGTCCACGCGCTGGTTGTTCAGGGCGCTGCTGAAATGGCCGGTAATGATGAGAACCTTTCCTTCCCCGCCGGTAAGCATGTCCACAAGACCTGCGGCGGCCTGACCGCTGCGGTGGTTGTCCATGCCAACGAAACAAAGCCGCCTCGTTCCCACGATATCAGAGTTAAAGGTTACGATGGGGATATTCTTTTCCGTGGCAAGGCTGTTTAACCGGGCCCTGATCAGCTCGCAATCCACCGGCATGATGGCCAGGGCGCAGATGCCCTGTTCCACCAGACGGTCGATGGCATCCAGCTGTTCCTGTTCGTCCACCGACTCCCGTTCTTCTATCAGGAGCTCTATCCCCCGGTGCTTTAATTCTTCCCCGGCTTCCCGGATGCCCCGGTTGATTTCCAGCATGAAGGAAGATTTGCACAGCTGGGTCACAACACCGATTTTACTCTTTTTATTGGTATTCTTTTTTCTGGCCTTGTGTACATAGCCCATTTCCTCTGCGATTCGGTAGATTCTTTCTTCCACTTCGGGAGCAATCCGTCCCCGGTGATTCAGCGCGCGGTCCACGGTTCCCCGGGATACCCCCGCCGCGTCTGCAATCTGCTGTATTGTCACTGCCATAAAATTTTCCTTTCTGTCAGACGGTGCCGCATCTGCTTTGCTGTAATATCAAATGAAGTTCAGAGTGATGCTCTATTCCCGCATCTCATCAGACAAAATATCCCTCCTGTATCAGGAATTCTAATACAAGCGCCTCTCGTTCCAACATCACCTGACTGAAATCATCCAGTATAGTCTTCCCGTTTACCTCTATTGCAAGCTATTCCTTATCTACAAAAAAATCATATACACTGTTTAATCCTGTAAGTACGGTTTCATCATTTATTGCAGGTCTTGCATTGGTGTTATGGCTATATACAGCCTCATGAATGTTATGGCAATTCATATGATGCAAAAGCGTACATGCCGTATCATATGCCTTGTCTATATGACCATCGCCGCCTCCGACTAATATAACGGCCCCTTTCTTAGATTTCGCAACAGGTTCTTCATTCCTGAAAAATCTGGCACAGAAATAGGTCTGAAGTCTGCTTCCAACATCTAATAATTTTCCGGTCAGCTCTGAAAAATAAAGCGGCGAAGCAATTAATATATTATCGCATTCCTGTATGTAGTTATATACATCCTGCATTTCATCATTTATGGAACAGCCGTTATTTTTCCAACAATGCCGACAGTCAAGGCAAGGAGAAATATTACATCTGTAGGCATCAACTATTTTATACTCACCTATCTTTTTTTCCGTAAATTTTTGAATCAGTGTGCCTGTATTGCCATTTATTCTTGGAGAACCATTGAATATCAGAGTTTTCATCATAATTTTCCTGTAAATTTTGTAAACAATCAGCAGCAAATTTAGGAGATTGGTTCATTTTCGCGGGTATATAATTCTGAAAGGACAGTGATAGTATAACACAATAAGGGAAAGCACGCAATATAAAAAAGCACGCAATAAGCATAAGGTTGTACTGGCTCGGACATACGGAAATGGAAATGATATACACAACTTTTTCGGGTTTTGGACACATAAAATATAAATAATATTTCCAGGAAGAACTTGAATATAATTTTAAAGTGTGCTATTATAAAAGCACATGAAGAAAGCACAAAAAGCACGCAAAAGTGGAATGCACGCAATTCACAGAATCAGACAGGACAGGCAGGAAGCAGAGAACTAAAAACAGACACGGAACTGGAACTGGAACTGGAACTGGAAATGGAAATGGAGGGAAAGCATGAAGTACATTGAATTTGACGAATCAAGACCAATGGATCTGGTGCTTCTGGGCAGGGTGGCAATCGATTTCAATCCGGCGTACAACGATCAGGTGAAGGAAGAGTTTAAGCCATTAAAGAAGGTACATATGTTTGAAAAGTTTGTTGGAGGCTCTCCGGCCAACATTGCGGTGGGTGTCACAAGACACGGCTTAAAGGCGGGATTTATCGGCAAAGTGTCCGATGACCAATTCGGGGATTTTGTGGTGGAGTACTTTGATGAACAGGGCATTGACACCTCCCATATCACCAGATGTAGAGCTTACGTTACAGGCAAAGGCATGTGACAAAGCAGGAAACTGCAGTGACTTAAGCAGTGATGAAGGAATCATGATCGATCGCAAAGCACCG
>JAAWLQ010000347.1 GCA_022797995.1 Lachnospiraceae bacterium | reverse complement strand
TGAATGCCATGATGGCCATGATGGTGCTGATGTACGGCAGTCACAAGGCGGCATTTATGGGCAATCCTTTCCTGCAGTCTCCTGAGATTCTGTCCATTCATCACGCGGTTCCCGCGCTGAAGATGAACGGTTTCGACAAGCCGGATCTGGATTACAGCATGTGGGCCTTCACAGGACAGGGCTTCGGCGGCAAGATGCAGATTGCCTTTGAGCAGAACGAGGAGCAGTACATTACCTTCGGCCGCTTCAACCCCATGGGCAACAAGATGGTGGTAAAGGTTGGCGAGGTGGTTCGGTCCGAGTTCAGACAGTATTACTGCAGTCCTCATTATTTCATCAAGCTGGAGAACGGCAGAGACTATATGCACACGCTGGCAGATTTCGGACATCATCAGGTGCTGGTATTCGGAGACCAGCTGGCATTGGTGAAGAAGATTGCCAGATATATGGGCTTTGAGGTTGTGGAAGGATAACAGGCGCCGGCATTGCCGGGAGGCGGAGTATTTATGATATACCTGAATCATGCGGCGACCACCTGGCCGAAGCCGCAGCAGGTGCTGGATGCGGCGGCATGTGCTCTGAGGGAGCTGCCTGCGTCCCAGTACCGGGGCGTGACATATGAAGAACATACGCAAGACACAGGGAAGCTGTGCCGGGGCAACCTGGCACGGCTCTTTCAAATAGGAGAACCGGAGAGAATTTTCTTCACGGGAGGGTCCACCCAGGCGCTGAATATGGCTATCCTGGGCTTTTGTGGTGCCGGAAAGCGCATTGTATACACTGCCACGGAACACAATGCGGTGCTCCGCACCATTTATGACGGATTGAGAGAGAAAATCGCCGCGGGAAGCATTTTGCCGGTGGAGGTAGGCTGTGACGGCGGCGGTTATGTGGATATGGACGCCATGAGGCAGGCCATCGACGAGGATACGGCGCTGGTTATCGTAAACCACAGCTCCAACGTGACCGGAGCCGTGCAGGATATCCGGCAGATTGGCAGATGGGCCCGGGAAAAGGGGGCCTGCTTTCTGGTGGATGTGTCTCAGTCTGCAGGAGCGCTGCCTGTAGATGTGGAAGATATGTGTATCGACATGCTGGCCTTTACCGGGCATAAGGGGCTGTACGGAATTCAGGGGACGGGCGGTCTGTACGTGCGGAAGGGGATTCCCCTGCGTCCCCTGCTCTATGGAGGGACCGGAAAGGACAGCAGCACGCTGGTACCGGAGGAGCCTTTTTACGAGGTGGGCACCATGAATATGCCAGGAATTGCCGGACTGAATGCCGGGGTGGAGTATGTGCTGGACATTGGGCCGGAGAAAATTGCGGCTCATGAGAAAGGGCTGATGAAGATCCTGTATGACGGCCTTCGGGAGAACCAGAAGGTGGTCCTCTGCGGGGAGAGACAGCCGGAAGGGACGGCGCTGAGCTTTACGGTTCCCGGACTTTCTCCCTCGGACATCGGGTATATCCTGGCCGGGACCTATGGAATACAGGTGCGGACAGGGCTTCACTGTGCGCCGCTGATTCATAACTATCTGGGGACGGAAAAAGGAGGCACTGTGCGGGTGAGCGTGTCCATGATGACGAAACCGGAGGAGGCGGAGGCGCTGGTACGCGCCATGGAAGAGCTGACGGCTGGGCTGTAGCGTGATTATCGATTTCGGAAGAAGTGTATGGATTGTCGCTTAGGAGCTGGCGGGTGGTGTCAGGGCAAAGGCAGAGGTTCGACTTTCCGTTGAGTCGGGATGTTGGATAATGTTAAAACTGGGGCGACAATGCGGGGAAGAGAAAGGGAGACAGGCATGAAAGTGATATCCGTGAAGGAATCTGTAGAATTATGTACGGAGTCCGGATGGTCAGCTTACGATATGGCGCTGGACGGAAAAATGGACAGAGAGACCATAATCCGGCTGGGGAGTCTGGGAGATCTGACCTATCTGGAGATGCTGAAACAGCCTTTTTACCGGATTGAGCAGCCCTATTATATGATTAAGGGGCTGGAGGGAAGCAATACGCTGCGGGTAGCCATGCTGGGTGGTCACGAGGCGATACTGGAGCAGGTGACGGAGCTGCTGCAGGGCGGCTGACGCAGGAGCGGGTGACGGAGCTGTTGCAGGGCGGCTGATGGAGGAACGGGTGACGGAGCTGTTGCAGGGTGACTGCGGGAGGAATGGGTGACAAGAGCTGCTGCAGGACGGTTGCGGGAAGAATGGATGAATTGGAAAAGTAAGGTCTCAGTAAGGACAGAGCTGGATATCGAAAAGTGGAACGTGGAAAGTAAGGAGCCGGAGAAAGAAGAAAGAGACAGAAAACAGGAAAAAAGGGACCTGAAAAAGATAGAACCGGAGAAGGAAATAGACGAGTTCAGGACGGAGGAAAAATGATGGAGAAAAAAATGCCGCGTAAGATGACGGGAGCAGAATTGAAGTCCATGCTGAAGAGCAGCATCAACTTCAAGAGCCTGGGGGGATTGAAGTGTGAGGAGCTGACCCTTCCGCCGGAGGAGAAGCAGTGGTGGCGGGATGCCAAAATCGGCATGTTCATTCACTGGGGACTTTATTCCATTCTGGGAAGGGGCGAGTGGGCCAGATTTAACGAGAAGATTCCGAAGGAAGAGTATGAGGCGCTGGCGGATGAATTTATTCCTCAGGATTTTAACATGAAGGAATGGATGGATATCGCGAAGGATTTCGGCGCCAGATATGCCGTTATGGTCACAAGGCATCACGACGGCTTTTCTCTGTGGAACAGTGAGGGAAGCTACGAGCATTTCACTTCCTGGCACAGAGGAGCGCATCGGGATTTCGTTCAGGAGTATGCGGATGCCTGCCGGGAGGCCGGGTTGAAGGTGGGTGTCTATTACTCGCCAATGGACTGGCGTTTCCCGGGATATTTTGATCCGGAGGGACTTCCGGAGAATGCGGCGCTGATGAAGAAGCAGTGCTATGCTCAGGTGGAGGAACTGTGCGACAGGTACCATCCTGATATCCTGTGGTATGACGGAGGCTGGCTGGCTCACAAGGGCAGCGATACCTCCAGCGCCTGGTTCTGGGAGCCGGTGAAGCTGAACAAAATGGCCAGAAGCTATAATCCGAAGCTGCTGATCAATCCCCGTTCCGGCTGGGAGGGAGATTTCTACTGTGACGAGGGCTCTCATGAGATTACGGGGAAGATCATTCCCGTGCCCTGGGAGAAAAATATGTGTGTCTGCTCCGGAAGCTCCTGGGGGTGGATGGCGGATGACCCGGTGTCCGATTTCGACTGGCTGATCCGCATGATGGTGAATGTGGTGTGCAGAGGCGGCAACTGGCTGGTCAATATCGGCCCCGACCGCAATGGTAAGATATCGGAGGAGATCAGACAGCGGATGCGTCAGGTGGGCGACTGGCTGCGGATATATGGGGAAAGCATTTACGCCACGGCCGCAGGGCCTTACGAGCCGGTGGACAATGTGTACGGCGCTACATGGCATGATAATAAGGTGTATCTGCACATTCTGGACAGAGAGGCTTTCCGGGCGGAAAGGCTTCCCATTACGGAAAATCATATCGAAAGTGCCGCGCTGTTTGATGGTGGTCCGGTGGAAGTGACAGAAGACCAGGACGGCATCCGGCTGGTGCTGCCGGAGAGGGCGTATGCCGGGGACGATGCGGAAGTGCCTGACACCATCGTGGTGCTGACCATGGCGGAACCTGTGAAGGCCGGGGGAGACGCGGATATTTATTTTACGGGGAAGGAATAAGTTGTGGCAATTGCAACAATTCGGACACGGCAATGAACGAAAGTATGTTTTACAGGTGGTCTTATACACTTTTATAAAGGATAAATTCTATTGTTCATGACAAAAGAATCCTCGCAGAGCGTGAACTCTTTTGTGGAGGATTATGGCGCAGAGCGCCGGAAAAGAGGAAAGAATGAGATATGGCGTATCATATTATCCGGAACATAAAAACGAAGAAGAGCTGCGGCATGATCTGGAGCTTTTGAAGCACTCCGGCATCAACACGGTGCGGATGGGAGAATTTGCCTGGTGCCGGATGGAGCCGGAAGAGGGGAAATATGAATTCGGATGGCTGGAAGCGGTGGTGAAGGAGCTGGGAGAGGCAGGGATTCAGACCATATTGTGTACGCCCACGGCCTGTCCCCCCGCCTGGCTAGTGAAAAAGCATCCGGATATTCTGTACATGGATAATTGTAGAATCCGCCGTCCTTTTGGCGGAAGGCGGCATTACTGCTACAATAACGAAACTTATAGAATGTATTCCGTCAAAATTGCGGAGAAGCTGGGGGAAGCTTTCGCGGGGAATCCTTATGTGGCCGGGGTACAGATTGACAACGAGCCGGCCCAGGAGGGTACGGGACGATGCTGCTGTCCGGTGTGCACGGAGAAATTCCACGCGTATCTGCGGCAGGAATACGGCAGTATCGAAGAATTCAACAGAAGGAGCGGCAGCATTTTCTGGTCTCAGGAGTATGATGATTTCGATGAAATTCCCGTCCCTGTGAACACCATAGAGGTGGGAGCGCGGAATCAGATAGACGCCTATTATGAGAATCCTACGGTACGGCTGCAGTTTGAGCGTTTTTGTTCCACGAGCCAGAAGGAATATCAGGATCTGCAGGCGGCGGCTCTGCGGAGATTCCTGCAGG
>JAAWLQ010000346.1 GCA_022797995.1 Lachnospiraceae bacterium | reverse complement strand
GCCGCATCTGTAAATTCTCCCGGACATAGATGTTTCATGTCTGTTTCCAGTTCCGCCATGAATCATCTATGTCCCTCCACGGGGAGCAATTTCCAGCTGCAAAAGCCGCATCTGTAAATTCTCCCGGACATAGATGTTTCATGTCTGTTTCCAGTTCCGCCATGAATCATCTATGTCCCTCCACACAAACAGAGGCACCCTGCCGCTGTCCGCGGTGCGGCGCCCCTGCTGTCAATTACAGGCTCTATTCTTCTTTCCTGTCCTCTGGCTTATGGCAACAGTTCAGACCAGTCATGAACTGTTACGGCTTATGATCTTTTCAGCTGAACCTCATCCTCATATTTTTTGATTTCGCCATAGAATTCTTTATCAGAAACCACGTCGCAGCGCCGGCAGTACTCGTTCCAGATGTCGCCGAAGGGCAGTGTCTTCACCGCCTCCTGCTCCACCATCAGCTCTGTCATTCTGTTCTCATCCTGGAGCTTTTTCAGCTGGTCATGAGGCATGCACATTGCGGAAAGCAGTGCTTTCTGCCAGCTGCGGAAGCCCATAGCCCAGGCGGACACGCGGTTGATGCTGGCATCGAAATAATCCAGAGCCATGTACACACGGTTCAGGCCGTCACATCTGACAATTTCCTTCGCAATTTCCTTCGTCTCGTCATCGAAGAGCACCACATGGTCGCTGTCCCAGCGAATGGGTCTGGTAATGTGCAGCGCGATTTCCGGGAAAAAGCAAAGCAGCGCGGGAATCTTATCTGACACCACCTCGGTGGGATGATAATGGCCGTTATCCATAAGAGGCAGGCAGCCCTCGTGGGTGGCGGCAAAGCTTAAAGTAAATTCCGCGCTTCCCGCCGTGTACGCTTCCACGCCGATGCCGAATACCTTCGACTCCACACAGGGTTTTACTTTATTTCTGTCAAAGGGCTCGGACAGAATCTGCTCGATGGAGTCCTTGTAACGCATTCTGGGACCCATGCGGTCAGCCGGAACATCCTTGAAGCCGTCGCCGGTCCAGATATTCATGACACAGGGAACTCCCGTCTCCTCTGCAAAATACTGGGATATCCGCACACACGCCTTCCCATGCTCAATCCAGAATTTCCTGGTCTCCTCATCGGGACTGCTCAGTGTCAGGCCGTCCTTGATTTTATCGTGGGAGAAAAAGGTGGGGTTGAAATCAATTCCCATATTTCTCTCTTTTGCGAATTCCACCCACTTTTTGAAATGTTTCGGCTCAATTTTGTCTCTGTCCGCAAACTCGCCGGGCTCGAAAATCGCATAGCTTGCATGCAGATTCAGCTTCTTTTTCCCGGGCATCAGGCTGATGGCCTTGTCCATGTCCTGCATCAGCTGCTCCGGCGTCTTCGCCTTACCGGGATAGTCGCCTGTGGTCTGAATTCCTCCTGTCAGAGGACCGTCGTGATCAAAGCCGATGACGTCGTCTCCCTGCCAGCAGTGAAGGGACACCGGCGCTTCCATACATTTTCCTATGGCCGCTTCCACGTCCACGCCATAGGATGCGTAAATCTCTTTTGCAGATTCAAATCTCTCCTTACCTGTCATTTTCTTTTTCTCCTTATTTAAGTTCCGCGGAAGCCATTCAGTACCCGGCTCCTGTGATACATTTCCGTCTGCAAGTGAGCAGCCGCAAATGTATCAGGGTTCTGCCTGGCTTCCGCTGTTTTAGTTCCGTAAGAGACCCTCCGGCACCATTTCCTGCGGAAGAATTTCTGTCCATAGTTCGGCCAGAATTTCTTCCCGGCGCCGGATGGTCTCTTACTGTTTTTAGTTCCGCGGAAGCCGTTCAGTACCCGGCTCCTGTGATACATTTCCGTCTGCAAGTGAACAGTCGTAAATGTATCAGGGTTCTGCCTGGCTTCCGCTGTTTTCAGTTCTCACTCATATTTTACGATATCAAAGGAATCAAACACGCATTTCCTGGCCGCCTTCAGATCAGCCAGCTCTCCGGCCGTGATCATCTGCGCCGCAATGTTTCCGATGGCCGTGGCTTCCGTGGGTCCTGCGTATACGGGAATGCCGGTGGCCTGTGCTGTCAGTCTGTTGAGATACTCTGCGTTGGCGCCGCCGCCCACGATATGGATGCGGTCGTATTTCCGGCCCGTGATACCCTCCAGCCCCTTTATTGTATCCGCATAGCATTTCGCCAGGCTGTTGTAAATCACGCAGGCTGTCTCCGCAATGCCTTCCGGCACCTGCTGCCCGGTCTCCCGGCATGCCGCCTTCACTTCCTCCGTCATATTGGCCGGGGCAAGGAAACGGTCGTCATTGCAGTCCACAATGGACGCAATGCCGCACCCGGAGGCCATCTCACAGATTTCTCCATAGCCTAAGTTCCCGCCGATTTCCTTCTTCACAGACTGTATCATCCACAGCCCCATGATATTTTTCAGATAGCGGAAGCGATGTTCATAGCCGCCCTCATTGGTCAGGTTATTGGCCTTGCTCTCCGGAGAGCAGTTCGCCTGCATGATTTCGGTTCCCAGAAGGGACCAGGTTCCCGAACTGATATACAGCGCATCGTCGCTGTCTGTGGGAACCGCAATCACGGCGGAGCCGGTATCATGGGTGGCCGGTTCTACCACCTTACAGTTAAAGCCCACCTCTTCCTGCACCTGCCTGGTAAGTTCTCCCAAAACCGTGCCTGGAACTACAATTTTCCGGAAAATTTTCTTCGGATAGCCCAGCTTTTCAATCAGTTCCATATCCCAGTCCTTCGTCTCAGGGCTGATCAGCTGTCCTGTGGTTGCCTCGGTATACTCCGTGGCCGCCACCCCGGAAAGCAGATAGTGAAAATAGTCCGGCATCATCAGCAGGGTCTCCGCCTTTGCCAGCTGCTCCGGCTTTTGCACCTTCAGCGCCATCAGCTGATAGATGGTATTGAAGATAGCTTTCTGGATTCCCGTGCGGGCATACAGTGCGTCCTCGGGAATGATCTTATATACCTCTTCATCCATTCCTCTGGTACGCCCGTCCCGGTAGGCCACCGCATTGCCGATGCGTTCTCCCTTATCGTCCAGGAGCACGAAGTCCACTCCCCAGGTATCCACACCGACACTGACAGGAATCTTGCCCAATTCGCCGCATTTCTTCATTCCCAGCTTTATCTGAGCGAACAGCTCGTCCACATCCCAGACATTCTCCCCATCCTTTTCCACCATTCCATTGGGAAAACGATGCACTTCCTCCAGCACCATCTTCCCGTTCTCCAGATGGGCCAGAAAATGGCGTCCGCTGGATGCGCCGATATCGATGGCCAGATAATACGGATTCATTCGCAACCTCCTCCTTTCATTCCTCTGTGATCATTCCTTCACAAATCATTCCTCCGCAGCTCATCCCTCCACAAACCATTCCTCTGTAGACCAGATACCTACAGATCATTCTTCTGTAAACCTGACGCCTGCAAATCATTTACCTGCAAAACCGGACGCCTGCAGATCATTTACCTGCAAAACCTGATGCCTGCAGATCATTTCCCTGCAAAACCTGATGCCTGCAGATCATTTCCCTGCAAAACCTGACGCCTGCAAATCATTTACCTGCAAAACCGGACGCCTGCAGATCATTTACCTGCAAAAATCAGGCGCCTGCAAATGCATCACAGCAGTTGGGGACTGATTGAATTCTGCGGAACTGTAATATGTACACTCTGGTATCAGTATATTCTCATATGATGCAAATGTCAATAAATCTTACATTCATTTTATTGGTTTTTCTGTTGTTTTATTTTGATTCTTGTTGTTTTTGTGTATTCATGAACAATGGAGTCCACGCTCCACGAGAATTTTCATGAATCATAGAAATGCCGGGAACGAAAATGAGATACTCTCGCTCCCGGCAATATCCCGGTCATACCATTCAGATTTCTTTTCCCGCCTCTTCCAAAGCCGCCTTCGCCGCCCGGACCTTCTCCCGGGAGGTGCGGAATATCTGATATTCTCCGATTCCCCCTGTGGCCGCCGGCGCGCCCATGGACACCTCCGGATTCCGGTAAAGCATCCCGCTGTCCAATGTGATTTTCCCTGACATATGATAGCTGGTCACGGCTGTGTCCGGAATCATCTGCCTGATGACACCATCGTCCACACCGCCGCCCGCCATAATGTCCACTTTTCCACCGCTTTGCCTCACCAGACCGGCAATCAGCTCCCGGCCCTCCAGGCAGTCAGCCTTCTGGCCGGAGGTTAAAATGGTCTGGATTCCCAGCTTCTTCGCCTGCTCCAGCGTCTCGTATGGGTCCCGGCACATATCAAAGGCCCGATGGAGGGTCATATGCATGGAGCCTGCCTGTTCCCGGAGCCTTTTCATCCGTTCCCCGTCCAGAGAGCCGTCCGGCAACAGACAGCCTGTCACCACACCGTCTGCTCCCAGCCTGCGGGACAGCTCCACACTGCGGGCAATGATCTCAAATTCATCCTCCGTATACAGGAAATCTCCGTACCTGGGCCGAATCAGCACATGAATTCTGATATTCCCCAGCTCCCGGACCTTTTCAAACAGGGCCTGTCCCGGCGTGGTCCCTCCGATTACCAGGTTCCCACACAGTTCCAGACGGTCTGCCCCGCCTTTTATGGCCGCTTCCGCGGATTCCACAGAATCCACACATACTTCCAGCAGATATTTTTTCAT
>JAAWLQ010000345.1 GCA_022797995.1 Lachnospiraceae bacterium | reverse complement strand
CAGGTTAAGGCCAATGACAGCTATTATCTGCTGAAAAAGACGGGAACGCCCATCGTGATTGTGGAATGTGGTTTCCTGTCTAACAGCGACGAGGCGGAAAGGCTGTGCACGCCGGAATACCAGGAGAGAATTGCGTGGGCCATACATATGGGAATCCTGCGGTATCTGAATGAAAGCGACTGATAAATTCCGGTAAGGAACGGCATTTTATGGAGGCACAGCGGCAGGGACGGGCGTAACAGTTCAGCCGAAGGCTGAACTGTTACGGACGGGCAGAAAAGGAATACATAAAATATGGATTTTACAGTCACAATGTGTTATAATTTGAAATATTAATTATAGTACCAGAGGCTGAATGTATTTTTCCGAATGGAATGGAGATTTTTGAAATGAAAAAAAGTCCACGCGGAATCCATAAAAATAAAGGAATTACTTTGCTGCTTTCCATCATACTTGTCTTCTGTATTCTGGGGACTGTCGTATTCTCAGTGGCGCGGAAGATCTCCAATGAAATGTCCGAATCGGCTATTCAGAACCTGAGTGAAAACCTCAATCTCATCAAGTCTACCATAGAAGCAATTTTGAATAACGAAGCGGAATTCCAGAAGCTGATCGCCGATAAGATAGCGGTGTGCGACGACCCGATGGAATATATTCTTTCCTATGAGACGAACAGGAGCCTGGTTAAGATATCCCTGATTAAGGCCGGAGAAGCAGAGGGCATTTCCAATACGGGAGATGTCTTTTATGAAAAGGACCTCGACTTTTCCGCCGGAAGTACCGTGGCCGGAATGCCGATATCCCGGTCGTACTTAAATCATCTGGGCACCTGGGCCTATACCATAAAATGCCCTGTGGCCAGAGAAGGCGAAGAGATTGCGACGCTGTATGTGGAATATGTTTATGATTCCCTGGACAGATCGCTTCCGGAGAGCTTTTACAACAATCAGGCAGTACTTTATGTCATGGATGCGAAAAGCCGGCGATTTGTGCTGAAGCCTGAGGGCATGGGCATGCGGAGCGCGGGACACCTGAATCTGGCAGACTTTTACCGCGCAAACAATATAGTGGATTCTGAGTTACATGCAAAAGCGGAAGAATGCCTGAATACCGGTAAAAACATTCTGTTTTATCACGATATCCGCCGGGTGAACTCTCTGAACTACATGTGGTCGGTAAACGGCGGAACCATTTTTCTGGTGGGGTATGTGGCAGTTGAAGCGATTCAGCGGGAAGGACGAACGGTTAACCAGAATATCCTGCTTGTGGTGGGAGTGATGCTTGTGGCATTTTTGATATGCTGTATTCTGTACTATTTTAATCAGCGACAGCAGATCAGGAGCAGGAAGGAGCGGGAAGCCGAGAGGGAAGTCCATAACAGACAGCTCATGGAAGCGCTTCAGGCCGCTCAGGTTGCCAGCCAGTCCAAGACCACCTTCCTTTCCAATATGTCTCATGACATCCGCACGCCGATGAACGCAGTGCTTGGCTTTACGGCACTTCTCGCCAGAGAGGCGGAGAATCCTGCGAAGGTGCGGGAATACACGAAAAAGATCACGGCGTCCGGTCAGCATCTGCTGAGCCTGATCAATGATATCCTGGATGTCTCCAAGATTGAAAGCGGGAAAATTGTGCTGACATTCGAAAAGTTTTCGTTAAATGATGTGGTGTCCTCCGTGGATACCATCATCCGCCCCATGGCCAGAGCCAGAAGACAGAATTTCCATGTGGAGGTCAGGGGGATCAAGCATGAATACCTGATTGGAGACGAGACGAGAATCAATCAGATTCTGATCAATCTGCTTTCCAATGCCGTCAAATATACGCCTGAAGGCGGTAATATATGCTTCCGGATTACAGGGCTTAAACAGCGATCCAGTCAATATGAACATATTCGGATTGAGGTGGAAGACAACGGATACGGTATGACGCAGGAATATCTGAAAACGATTTTTGACGCGTTTACGAGGGCAGAGAACAGTACGACGAACAAAGTTCAGGGCACCGGGCTGGGCATGGCCATTACGAAGAACATTGTGGAACTCATGGGCGGAACCATAGATGTATCCAGCGAAGTGGATAAGGGAAGCCTGTTCCGGGTTGAGCTGGAATGCCGCATTCCGGAGGAACAGGCGGACAGACAGTTCTGGAAGGAATGTGGCATTGAGCGCATTCTTGTGATTGATAATGACGAGGATTCCTGTGAAACCATTCAAATGCTGATGAAAGATGTGGATGTACAGGTATCTGCGGCTCGAAGTGTGGAGGAAGCCCTGAGGCAGATTCGAAGCCCCGCCGGGGAGCGGCAGTCCTGCCAGCTGGTTCTGCTTGACTGCGACGTGCCGGATATGAAAGGTGTACGGACGGTTCAGGCACTGGGGGAGGCACTGCCCGGAGAGATCCCGATTCTGTTGCTGACAGATCAGTATGCTGACGAGACAGAAGAATTTTCTCCCTTTGAAAATGCAGATGTGCTGACAAAGCCGTTTTTTATGTCCGCATTGAAAGAGAAAATAATAGAGATGCGAAGCGGCCTGAAGACGGAGGAAAGAACGGAAATTGACGGAAGCAGTTCCCTGGAAGGGCTTCATTTTCTTGCCGCCGAGGACAATGAGATCAACGCGGAGATTCTTGCGGAAATTCTTCAGATGGAGGGTGCGGACTGTGATATTGTTGAGAACGGTCAGCTGGCTGTGGAGCGATTTGAGGGATCGGGAGAAGGAGAATTTGACGCGATTTTGATGGATGTGCAGATGCCGGTGATGAACGGGTATGAAGCGACGCGGGAGATTCGCGCACTGAACCGCGGCGATGCCGGGCGGATTCCCATTATTGCAATGACGGCAAATGCTTTTGCAGAGGACGAAAAGGAGGCTTTGGATGCCGGAATGAATGCACATGTGGCGAAACCTCTGGACGTGGAACTGTTTAAAAAAGTCATCAGGCAATATGTAAAACGAAAGGAATAGAGCTTTGAAGAGAGAAGGGAAGAAAATTCTGCGGACAATTACGGCAATATGTGCCGCCGCAATTGCCGCAGGGGTGCTGACATCCTGCGGAGAGGGCCCCGACCCGAATCGGAATATAATTATTTCGGAAGAAAAGGAAGAGCGGCTGGTGAATCTTTTCAGCCCCATGGAAAAGATGGAGCCGGATACTGAAAACGCGGCGAGAAACGCAACGGATACCACAGTGGCAATGGCAGAGGAGAAGCTGGGGGTCACAGTGGCATACAGAACTTACACCGCCGAGAATTACCAGGATAAAACTTATGACGATGTGTCCCTTGACAGGGCCCGCAGCAATATGGACGATATTTACCTGCTGAATCCGGATACAATTCTGACTCTCGGGGAGGAAGGCGTGCTGAAGGACCTGTCGGGACTGGAATGTGCGAAAAATCTGCGGGATGTGGTAAAAACGGCAAACACTGTGGATGGAAAGCTGGTGGCGATTCCCCAGGAGGTGGTTGCATACGGCCTTTTCGTCAATATGGACATATTTGAGGAACATAATCTGGAACTGCCGGAAACGCCCGAAGAATTTATGGAGTGCTGCCGGGTGCTGAAAGAAAAGGGGTTTGAGACGCCTGTGGGGGCAAACCGCTGGTGGCTGGAAACCTTCGTCCTTGCCCAGGCCTATGCGGATCTGTACAACGGCGGAAATACGGAGGCGGAGATCGAGGCGCTTAACAGCGGCCAGGCCAGATACAGCGACTATATGCGCCCCGGCTTTGAATTCCTCCGGGAGATGATCGACTGCGGTTACATTGACGCTGAAAAAGCATATGTGAGCGAGGCCATCGAGGGAGAGGGAGCGGATTTCCTTGCGGGGAAGACACCCATCGTGATGGCCTACTGGGGAGCGGCAAACACAGAGACCGCTTATGGAAATACAAATTTTGAAATGCAGGTCATCGGCTTTCCCAGCAGCCGGGGGCAGATGCCGGTCATGCCGATGACAGGCTTTGCCATCGGCGCAGGTGCGGAGCATGGGGAGGATGCCATGCTTACGCTGGATGTCATGCTTTCCGATGAAGCGCTGCAGGCCTATGCGGAAATCAACAGGGTTATTTCTCCTTCCCGGAATGTGGAAGTGGAGTGTGTACCCGCGCTGAAACCGCTGAATGATAAGATCAGAGAGGGAGTCTTCGTGCTTGGCTCCAACGCCGGTATGAAGGTGGAACAATGGGGGAATACCTGTCTGATCGTGCGCGAACTGTTGAACGGTGCCACAGTAGACGAGTGCATGGCCGCCTTCGACAGACTGCAGGATGCAACCCTGGAATAACGGTGAAAAAAAGATTGACAGGCGGGTGCTCCTGTTGTTATGCTGGAGGGCAGAACAAGGGCGTTCACGGAAAGGTGGAACAGCCCTTTTGTGCATTTTGTCAGTAAATACGGAGAACGGAGGAGTTTGATGAAGAACTATACAAAAAGTGATATTAAGAAACTGGTGGAAGAGGAGGATGTGGAATTTATTCGACTGCAGTTTACGGATATGTTCGGCCATCTGAAAAATATCGCGGTCACAGCCAACCAGCTCGATAAGGCGCTGGAAAACAAATGCGTGTTTGACGGCTCGTCTATCGACGGCTTTGTGGGAATTGAAGAGTCCGACATGTATCTGCATCCGGACCTTTCCACGCTGGAGATTTTT
>JAAWLQ010000344.1 GCA_022797995.1 Lachnospiraceae bacterium | reverse complement strand
CTGCCCTTTTTAGAGAAGGTATTTCTTATGGGGTATAGCAAAAAACTATATAATGTATTGGGGGTTACGCATATTATAATACCATTGAATCCCCATTCTGCCAATTCTCAAAAGTAACAAAATTAACAAAAACTCATGTCCTCTTTTGTGCATTTTGCCATTGTTCTATTTCCCAATACCTCTGTGTAATTGCACAAAATTGCGTCTGTACACCACAGCTACATGTCAAGCACATGCCATTCTTTCGTCTCGAAAAGGGCCTCGAACTCCTGTCTGCCGATTTTTTCTTTTTCCAGGAGCAGCTTCGCACAGCTGTGAAGTACCTTTTCCTGTTCCAGAATCAATGCCTTCGCCTTCCCATAACATTCGTCAATAATGGCTTTCACCTCCCGGTCGATCTCACCTGAGACGGCCTCGCTGTGGGCCTTCGCATGGGCGAGATCCCGGCCGATGAACACTTCCTCGTCATCGTCGTCATAACAGATCACGCCGATATTCTCCGACATGCCGAAACGGGTCACCATCCTGCGCGCCACCTTGGTAGCCTTCTTGATATCGCTGGAAGCCCCTGTGGTAATATCCCCGAAAATAATCTCTTCCGCGATGCGTCCCCCCAGAGACACCATAATCTGCTGGAGCATCTGCCCTTTTGTCATGAACATTTCATCCTTCTCCGGCAGAGGCATGGTATATCCTGCCGCCCCCACTCCCGTTGGAATGATGGATACCGTATACACCGGCCCCACATCCGGCAGCACATGGAAGAGAATGGCATGGCCCGCCTCATGGTAAGCCGTAATCCTCTTTTCTTTGTCGGAAATCACACGGCTCTTCTTCTCGGTGCCGATACCCACCTTCACAAAAGCTTTTTTGATATCCTCCTGGGCCAGAAATCCTCTGCCCCGTTTTGCCGCGTTGATGGCCGCCTCATTCAGCAGATTCTCCAGATCGGCGCCGGTAAAACCCGCCGTGGTCTGAGCCACCTGCTTTAAATCAATATCCTCCGCAAGAGGCTTATTCCGGGAATGCACCTTCAGAATGTCTTCTCTTCCCTTCACATCCGGTGTCCCCACCGTCACCTTTCTGTCAAAGCGTCCCGGACGCAGAATGGCCGGGTCCAGAATATCCACTCTGTTGGTGGCCGCCATGACGATAATGCCCTCATTGACACCGAAACCGTCCATCTCCACCAGCAGCTGATTCAGCGTCTGCTCTCTCTCGTCGTGGCCGCCGCCCATACCGGTGCCCCTCCTTCTGGCCACCGCGTCTATCTCATCAATAAAAACGATACAGGGAGAATTCTTCTTCGCTTCCTCGAACAGATCGCGCACCCGGGAAGCGCCCACGCCTACGAACATCTCCACGAAATCCGAACCGGAAATACTGAAAAAGGGAACGCCGGCTTCCCCCGCCACCGCTTTCGCCAGCAGCGTCTTACCCGTTCCGGGAGGTCCCTCCAGCAGCACACCCTTTGGAATTCTTGCCCCTACCTTCGTATATTTGCCCGGCTCCTTCAGGAAATCAACAATTTCTTCCAGTTCTTCTTTTTCTTCTGTCAGTCCGGCCACCTGTACAAAGGTAATCCTCTTATCTCCCATGGACAGCCTGGCCCGGCTCTTTCCGAAATTCATCATCCTGCCGTTTCCGTTGTTGGCATTCTGCGCATTTACCATCATGAACAGGAAAACGCCCACCGCCAGCACGATCAGCATGGGAACCAGCGTTGTCAGCACCCATCCCTCTCTGGGCACATCCTTTACCTGGGGGTCGAAGCCATATGATCTCACCAGCTTCTCTGCCTCCACGATGTCCGTCACATAAAGCTTCATGTCCGCACCGTTCGTCAGCTCCACGCGCAGGTACCCCGTCGGCACCTCGCTGTTGGGATTGATTACCACCTCGGTAACCTTTCCCGCCTCCATATCGGCGATGAACTGCTCCCTGGTGTAATCGTCGTCCGCGCTGTTCAGGGTGGTCAATATGGCAACCCCCATCAGGAGAAGCAGAATAAAAAGAAAATATGAATTAAACCCTCTACTGTTTTGCCTCAACTTGCAAGCCTCCTATTTATACTGCACACCAATTAAATTGACAGTATACCCCGACTGTAGATTGCCAGCCAGCTGCTTTCCGGGTCGCATTACTGTAAATTCTGGCGGTCTGCAGTATATGTCATTCCTGTCGTGGTGTTATGACTCCTCATCGGAATCAAATTCCACCACACCGATATAGGGGAGATTGCGATATCTCTGGTCATAGTCCAGACCATAGCCCACCACAAACTTATCAGGAATCTGAAATCCCGTATAATCAACGTCCACATCCACCACGCGTCTCTCAGGTTTGTCAAGTAAGGTACACAGGCGCAGAGATTCCGGTCCTCTGGCCCAAAGCATCTCAAGCAGATAGCTCAGGGTTCTGCCGCTGTCCACAATATCCTCCACAACCAGCACATCCTTGCCCCTGATCGGCTCGTCCAGGTCCTTTACAATCTTAACCACACCTCCGGACTTCGTGCCGCTGCCGTAACTGGACACGGCCATGAAATCCAGGGATACCGGCACCGTAATTCTCTTGGCCAGCTCGCACATGAAAAAACTTCCGCCCTTCAGCACACAGATTAAATGCACCTGCCTGCCTGCATAATCTCTGCTGATCTGTTCCCCGATCATCTGAATCTTCGCGTCTACCTCTTCCTCTGTCAAAAGTACCTTAATGTGTTCCGACATTTTCCTCCTCCGTTTCGCTTTCTTCACAGTCCCTGTATAATTTTACCTGCAAAATGCGTTTTGTATTCCCGTCAACCTTAAAATATTCGCTGATTCGCCATCCCGCAAGCCACAGCACATGGCTGCCCGCCGCCAGTACCGGGATTTCGTCTCTCAGCTGCCGCGGAATCTTTTCCGTGACCATATATTTCTTCAGAGATTTGTGAACCGTATTGCCTCCGCCATCTGCAATCGTCAGAAAATCTCCCTGCCTCCGGGAACGAATGACAAGAGATTCTTTTATTTTATCATAATCAAACCATTTCGTATACCGGTTTCCGGGAACTTCCCGGTCTTTTTTTACGGAAATCCCCTGAAATTCCATTTTTCCCTGTTCTCCCAGATCATAAACCGCAGGATGGGTAAAAATTTCTTCTGTCAGCGGCACCTTCTTTTCCGAATTTATGTCTTTTCTCAAATCAGAAGTCTCTGTCCGCTCCAGCGCCACCTCTCCATACTGCCTCCGGGCTGTGATTCCAAATGGCAGACTGACGCTCCGATGCCCGCTTTTTTGAAACAGGTCCATCGTATCCCGGATATGCACGGCAAAAATGTCCTTTCCTTCCGGGGACAGCCCGCAGAGCAGCTCATACAGCATCCGTTTCTGTAATGCCGGATGAAACTGCAGGAATCTTTCCACGTCTGCCGTAGCCCTGTGTTCCTCCACAGTCGCACACGCTTCCAGCGCCTCCCGGGTCTGCTGCTCCAGAAAGCTCTCCGTCTCCTGCAGCAGCTCCGCCGTCTGCAGCATATGCTCCGCGGCTCCGCCGGCAATCTCCCGCTCCGCATAGGGCAGAATATGATGCCGAATCCGGTTCCTTCTGTAATCATCCCCGCTGTTGGTGCTGTCTCTGCGCCACTCGATTCCTCTGTCTTCTAAATAAGCCTCTATTTCCTCCCGCTCAAGGCACAGCAGCGGCCGGATAATCTTCATTCCATCCCTGTCCGTTCTCACAGGCAGGATTCCGCTCAGCCCCTTTATTCCGGTTCCCCGGAACAGATGGAACAGCATGGTCTCCGCGTTATCTCCGCTGTTGTGCGCTACCGCGATCCTGGCACCGCCCAGCTCCTCCGCCGCCCGCCGAAAAGCTTCGTATCGGATTCTCCGGCCGGCATCTTCCTCCGAGCATTTTTCCTCCAGGGCTCGCCTGCGCACATCCGCGACGGTCAGAAAGAAAGGAATCCCACTCTCCCTGCACAAGTCTTCCACATATCGTGCATCTTCCTCCGCATCGCTGCGGATGCTATGATTTATATGAGCCACGGCCAGCGACAGAGGCACCCTCTCCCTGTAAGAAAGTAACAGAAATAAGAGGCAGACCGAGTCCGCCCCTCCGGAAACCCCTGCCACAATCTTCTCTCCAGGTGCGATCATACGGTGCTCCTCCAGATAGGCGAACACCTTTTTTTCCGTTTTTTCCCTGATCTTCATATCACAAATGTTAACCTATAAACAGGGAAAAGTCAAATGTCAAGTCTCCCAGATACCGATTACACCCACGGTCATATCATCGCGGATTCTTCCTCCGCCGGCCCGAATGGCAATGCGGAGCAGACGATCCGCTATCTCCCCGGGGGTGCCCTCCTGTACGCCCGCCACGGCATCCAGCATCAGTTCCGCATCATTTTCTCCCCCAAAAGCATCCACCACACCGTCGGAAACCATAATCAGATAATCTCCGTCCTGCAGCATTCTGCATATGGGCTGTATTTCCACCTGCTGAAACACGCCCAGCGGCAGATTTCCGGTAATCAGCCGCTCCACTTCTCCGGGATGTTTCAGAAAGGTAACCGCGCCTCCCACCTTTCTCATCTCACAGTTCCCCGTATACAGATCAATGTCGCAGATATCCAGGGTCGGATGATTGTCGTCCTCCCCGGTGGAGAACAATGCCGTATTCACCATATTGAT
>JAAWLQ010000343.1 GCA_022797995.1 Lachnospiraceae bacterium | reverse complement strand
TTTTAGAGGACAGCCTGAAAAGACGGCTGCACTGGCAGGTGAAAGACCGCCGCCAGAAAAATATCCTTACGCCTGTAGGCAGCATCACGTTTACACGTACCCGTTTTATAAATAAAGAAACAGGGGAGACTGCATATCTGCTGGACAGGATGCTGGGCTGGGAACCGCATGCACGCACCAGTGACGGGGTGAAGGCCGGCATGCTGGAGGCGGCGGCACAGGGCAGCTATGAAAAAGCCGGGGGATGCGCATGCCAGGGGGATGACTGCGTGAGCAGGCAGACCGTAATGCGCCAGGTGCATAGTATGGAAACGCCGCCGAAAAGCCGGGAAGAAGTGTCTGAAAAAAGAAAAGTGAAGTATCTGTATGTAGAAGCTGACGAGGACCATATTGCCTTACAGTATAAAGAAAAGAAGGGGGACGTCAAACGGTATAAAGGCCATGCAGACAACGGGCAGATCGTAAAGCTTGTCTATGTACATGAAGGATATACAGACAGCGGGGAAGATAAAAAAAGGAAAGAACTTAAAAATGTTGTTTATTTTGGAGGACTTTACCGTGGAAAAGACAATGAAAAGCTTTGGAAAGAGGTAAAAGAGTATATCGAAAAGCAATATGAAACGGAAGCGGTCGAAAAGATTTATTTCCAGTCCGACGGCGGGGGATGGATGAAAAAAGGGATCGAAGTGCTGGGTGCAGAGTTTGTGCTGGATGAATTCCATATTCAGAAGTATATAAGAAGAATGGCACGGCTGGCAGATGGCAGTACAGAGGAAGAAAAGGAAGAAATAGAGAAAAAACTGCAGGAATGGATAGAAAAGGGGAACAGGAAAAAGCTGGAGGAATGGACTGCGCAGGCATGTGCGGCGCTTAAAGAAAAAGACGGGAAGAAGCTTATGGAAAGCTGGAATTACATAAAAAACAACTGGAAAGGGGTCCGCAAACGGATAAAAAAAGAGGAAGGCGTAATGGGGAGCAGTACGGAGGGGCATATCAGCCATGTGCTGTCTGCAAGGATGAGTTCACGGCCGATGGGATGGTGCAGACAGGGTGCAGACAGCCTGGCGCATATAAGAATTTACTGGAAAAATGACGGGGATCTTTAATCATGTGATTGCCAGCGTATGTTAATAAAATAGATTCAAAAATTATGGGAATAGTCTGCTCATTCAAACCCCCAAGTAAAGTTACACTATCGACTTCAATGTCAATGTTTGACAGCTTTTTATGAATTTCTGCCCTGCCATCTTCCGTATAGGAATTTATGCTCCTTTTCTTATTTAGCGGCGTTTTATACTGCACAAAGCCAATCGGCACAAGTGCATTCCCACCGATAAACCTTAACTGTTTGCTTTCCCCATATCTTTCCTTTATACAGGTTGGGATATGGATAGAAAGGCGTTTTTCCTTTACTTCTGACGCAGTTTTTATCCTTTCTTTTAATCTGGCTTTTAGGCTCTTATGGACTTGAAAGGCAATCGGGTTGAGGTCAAAATACACCCTCGTAGCTATTCTGTAGTAACCGTGCATTCCAAGGATATAGGAATTATAGGCACATACTGCCTTGTATTCTTTTCCCTTTTCTCCTGCACTATGTTCTATGTCATAAATCAGTTCTCTTGTTCTGGTCTTTATTTTTAACAGTGCTTTGTCATTGATACTGCTTTTCACAACATATTTGATTTTCCCCTTTTTGCCTGTTCGCTTGATGACCTTATGTTTAAAGCCAAGAAAATTTGAATAATTTTCTCTCAGACATATGACTTTGGATTTTTCTTCACTTATCTCAAGTCCAAGCCGGTCTTTGAGCCACTGTTTTGTGGCTTCAAAAATCCTAACCGCATCAGCATGGTTATTTGTGAAAATCTTAAAATCATCTGCGAAGCGCACGGAGTACATCTCCTTTAAGTTGCTTGACGTTCTCAATGCACGGTATTTTGTACCTTTGTTCACACTGCCGTTCCGGTGAACCTGTTCATAATACTGCCGTTTTGTGGGCATGTTCTCCCACTGGCTTGCTATCCACCAGTCCAATTCATTCAACACCACATTTGACAGCAGGGGCGAAATAATTCCGCCCTGTGGAGTGCCTTTCTCTGGAAAGCCAATCTCTGCAACCTCCGCTTTTAGCATCGCTGAAATAATGGACAATAGCTTTTTATCCCTTATCCCAAGTGTCCAAAGTTGCTTTAGGAGTTTCCCATGGCTTACATTGTCAAAGAAAGCGGAAATGTCAATATCCACCACGAAATGCAAGTGCGACTGCTGCATATATTTCTCCGCCAATGCAACCGCATGTTCCTGGCTTCTGTTTGGGCGGAACCCAAAACTGCTGTCATGGAATTTTGCTTCGCAAATAGGCTCCAACACTTGCAAGACACACTGTTGTATCAGCCTGTCCATAATCGTAGGTATTCCCAGAGGTCTTGTTTTCCCATTGCTTTTGGGGATTTCCACCCTCCGCACACTCTGTGGCTCATACCACTGGAATTTACGCTGTATTTTGCAGACCAGTTCTTCTTCTGGCATTCTTGCCAGATATTCGATTGTTCTCTTGTCCGTCCCTGCCGTATGACTTCCCTTATTTTTCTTGAGGTTTCTGTATGCCAGTTTGATGTTTTCCGGTCTTATGATTAACTCAACCAGATTCTTAAAGATTTTGCCTTTACTGCTTTTCTCATACAGATTATCCTGCACTTTTTGAAAGTCGTAATACTCGGCATGTCGTAATTTTGCCTTTTTGAGCGTCCTTTGCTCGGTTATCATAGTCGGCTGTACCTCCTGTTTTTAACACATTTGTACCGCCTTTCTTAGTCCTACTCGAACCTATGATGTTTGCTTTGTTGTTTTGTTTCTTTACTACCGTTACTGACTACAGCCCATCCCTCCACCATATTTCTATGGCTTCACAGGTACTATGGCTGCGCTTTCCCCTTAGATTAACGGCGGTTATACTTCCGTTTTCCCGCCGAACGCTTCATTGTGTGCAATCACTCCACGCTCCAAGGCTTTCCACGTTCCGATATTTCTATCTATACATTACTATCCGTAGGCTGTCCTCTGGGCCTGTACACTGGGTAGCGCCTGTAACGCTGCAGGGTATTTCATAACGACGAATCTTACTTTACCCCATGCACTCCATTTACATGAATCGCGGCATTTTCTACCACGCCGACTTTTAGACCCGTACATTCAGACTTTAGTCAGATTTCTCATTCTCACCATAGATACTTTATAGACTCCCAGCCTAGCACTCACGACCACCTCTGGTTCGCTTTTGCCATACCGCTGTTTCTGGTGTTGACCTCGGTATAGCGAGTGCATACAGCTGACTTTAGCGAGCTGCATCAGATTCAGACTATTGCACGTCCTCCTCCTTTGTCGCAGTATCAGAGGGAGCGTTTCAGGGCGTTACCCCATCATTCCACTCCTCGAAATATCAGTTAGCAAGCTTGCGCTTGCCGCTACTTTTACCTTCTTTGAGGAATCACTATCCCCATTGAAGTTTATTTGCAGCAACGTGTCGCTGCACCATCATAATCACTGGAGGCAGCTTTTGCGGCATAATATCCGTAAATGCTGCTGCAAAGCCTGTGATTTCCAGCAGGCAGGCTCCGGTCATCAAAAATGCTTGCACCGTCAAAAAGGGCAGCAGGGTAAAGCTGCAGGCAGAGTCCGGCGGAAAGGACGTCACAAAGAAATGCACATGGAAATCCAGCAGGAAGATCGTGGCATCCGTCAGCAGAAAAGGAGTGCTTGCCGCAAAAAAAGCGGGCACTGCTTATATCACAGCAAAATACAAAGGAAAGACATCGAAGAAATTAAAAGTTGTGGTTGAATCAGATCCGGAAACTGGAAATCCAGCCGATCCTGGAAATACATACAATCCGGGAGGTTCGTCCGGAGATTATACAATTACGTATGATAAAAACAGCAGCAAAGGCTGTAAGCTGAACGGGCCTGCTTCGCAGTCCGGTTCCGGCGAAATCTTGAAATTTTCCACAACGGTTATTCCGGCTTCCGGCAAAAAGTTCTTAGGCTGGTATGACGCTCCGACAGGCGGCAACCGTATCTATGAGACTTACAAGCCGTCTGGCAATATGACGCTGTATGCCCACTATACGGATGAGAATACGCAGCAGGTGACATTCAGTCTTGGGTGTGAATATGGCAGTACCTATGAGTTTATGAGTAAACATGCACCAGCAACAGGGAACAGCCATTGGCGTGATTTTAACTGGAATGACCAGTCATGCGGCGGACCTTTTGATTTGTATGAAGCTGGAAACGTAACATGGAAGCATACTTATCCAGTCAGTTCCGATAAGAAGCATTTTACGGTAGATGATCTTCCGACTCCGGAAATTCCGGGGTATACATTTATTGGATGGTATACGACAAATCAAGGGAAAAAAGAATCTGCTTTTGCAGGAAAAAAGGTTGACAGCAATACGGAAATCAATACGTCTGTTACTGAGCTGTTTGCCCGTTATTCTAAGAAGCTGACCATTTCGTTTGATGATTTGCGTGGTGGAACCTATGATGATATTGTGGTAGATACTTATCAGTCTATTGCTGATTGTGGACAGAAGCTGCCTACAGTTAGTCTTATCGGTGCTACGTTCCTTGGATGGGCAATGGATGCAGATAATCATACAGGTTGGAGTTCTTGCTTGCCAATGGTTACAAAAGACAGCAAATTTTTGAATTGTGCTGAGTGGTATGGTTATATGTGTTCGGGTTGTGCTGGTATGGGTAAGCATTATATTGTCGGTAATCATAACAGTGATTGTTCAGGCGGCGGTGTGAATGATGACTGGCATATATACGAAGATACAGATCATATTACGTTATACCCTGTTTATAAGTTTCATAAGTCTATCCTTTCATTTGATCCGAACGGTGGTGAATTTCCGGTTGGAAGTTATGAAAATAACAAGGCCCTTATGTTTGATGATGAACGGTATGACGTAGATAACAGTTATATATCCGTTGGTAAGTTTATTGACCAGAATGGTGGTCATCCTTATGGTAATTTTTATATTCCGGGTCAAGGTGATAATCCTGATGCAGAACTTTATGGGATTAAATATGGAAATGGTCATAAGAATTTCCCACTTGTTCGTAAGCAAAATTATGTTTTTGATAAGTGGGTATATACAGATACTAATGGGAACGAACAGGAGCTTACTCTTGAGACCATGATTACCGGCAATATGATGTTTCATGCGAAGTGGGTGCCTGGACGATGTAATGTTCGTTTTGAACAGGAAGATGGAACAATCACGAAAGAAGAACAGGATCGTTGTGGTTTGACAGCATGGAATTCTTATTATGTTACGACTGAATCTACGATTTCAGGAGATGGTAAGAAACTTCCTGTACCTGTTAGTTCCGAAGGACGTGAGTTTGTTGGATGGTATACAAAAGACGGGGAAGAAGTAACGAAGGATACGAAGATTACAAAGGATACGACATTGTATGCACGTTGGGGAACTAAAACAGAGAGTAAGCCTGAAACACAAAAACCTTCTATAGACAAAGATAATTCTGTAAATAAAGATACAGACAGCAATAACAAAAATGAAACAGTACATGCTACTGATATGACAATGACTGATATGGAATGGAAACCTGTTGATAAAACTAATAACCACTATACGGTTGAGTATGGCGGCAAAGGAAACCAGACAGGTCTTAGTTTTACGTTGATAAGGAAGTATTCACAATAACTTATCATTAACGCTGACAAACAGAGTGCAAACATAAGCAGAGAACATATCACTTTCATTAGT